>JBBRIN010000050.1:0-10908 GCA_038221115.1 Tepidisphaerales bacterium | reverse complement strand
GGGCGGTGAGGCTCTCGCGAATCAGTTTGGCGTTGGCCATGTAGAAGTCGACAAGGGCGCGGACTTGCGGGCGGCCGGTTTCGGAATACACGGCTTCGGCGCCGCGCTGGGTGATGTAGGAGACGCCGTTGAATTTGGTGGATTGGCGGCGAGACCAGAGGGCGTGGATGTTGGCGGATTCGCCTTTTGCGGTTTTGCCGGTGAGGGATTTGGGTACGACGGTGAAGGCGCAGCGGGTGCCGGTGAAGCCGGCGAGCTTGCTGAAGCTGCGGAACTCGATGGCGACATCGCGGGCGCCGGGGACTTCGTAGATGGAGTGGGGAATCGCGTTGTCAGAGATATACGCTTCGTAGGCGGCGTCGAAGAAGAGGATGGTGTCGTTGGCCTTCGCGTAATCGACCCATTGGCGGAGCTGGTCGCGGGTCATGGCGGTGCCGGTGGGGTTGTTGGGGGAGCAGAGATAGACGACGTCGACCTTTTGCCTGGGCGGGGCGGCGGTGAAATTATTGGCGGCGCTGGTCTTGATGTAGACGAGGCCTTGGTACTCGCCGGATTCGGTGGCGTCGCCGGTGTGGCCGGCCATGACGTTGGTGTCGACGTAGACGGGATAGACGGGATCGGTGACGGCGATGGTGTTGTCGGGGCCGAAGATGTCGAGGACGTTGCCGGTGTCGCACTTGGAGCCGTCGGAGACGAAGATTTCGTCGGCGGAGACATCGCAGCCGCGCGCTTGGAAATCATTTTTGGCGATGGCGTTGCGGAGAAAGTCGTAGCCCTGCTCGGGGCCGTAGCCGTGGAAGGTTTCGCGGCGGGCCATGTCGTCGACGGCCTTGTGCATCGCTTCGACGACGGCGGGGGGCAGGGGCTCGGTGACGTCGCCGATGCCCATGCGGATGATTTTGGCGGAGGGGTTGGCGGCGGCGAAGGCGGCGACGCGGCGGCCGATCTCGGGGAAGAGGTAGCCGGCCTTGAGCTTGAGGTAGTGGTCGTTGATGTGGGCCATGAGGTGGGGAATACCGGGGGCGGGGGGAGAAATCAACGGCTCGCGGCCACCGATTCATAACCTCTGCCGACGGGCGCCATGCTGCACGCTTACCACCCGCACGTTTCTTGTTTCATCATCAATGCGGTAATAGACGAGATAGTTGAAGACTGGCATGCAACGGATGTCACGTCGCTGCAGCTCTGGAGCACGCGGAGGACGATAACGGTGTGGAAGGATGCTGAGCCCAGCGATGTCCGCAAACAGCCGATCGATCAAATCCGAGGCATTCTGCGGAGAATCCTGATGAACATAATCGTAGATGTCTCGAAGGTCGCGCTGTGCGGTGGGTGAGATGCGAACCTCGTAGGGCACCGGCTGGGGAGGCATCGGGTTTACCTACCGAGGTGCTTCTTGCGGAATTCAGCTGCAAATTGCTCGAAGCTCACATCTTCGCCGCGTGCGACTTGAGCGAGACCTTCATCGATGAAAGCGAGAGCCTGTCCATCGAGCGGCTCGGCAGGAGGATCGAGCATCAGGCGGGCTACACCGGCTTCCACTACCTCCGACGCGGAGCGGAAGCTGCCATTCTTCACGAGTTCTTTGATGAATTTCTCGACGGTCGGGTTTGTCAGTGAAACTTCCATCGCAGCATGCTCCTTTCCCAAGTTTACCACGGTCGACAGAGGAAGACACGTTCGCGGTCGATCAGCGTTGGCAACCGCGATTTTCTGAATTGCCCAACCCCCCCCTTCATCTATACTTATCGCGTCAATCAAAACCCGGTCGTATGGCTCTTTCGTTTCGCAGTCACGCAGCAGTTGGAGGAGTCCACTCATGCCTTCTTACGCGACGGACCAGATTCGCAACGTTCTAATCACCGGCCATGGCGGCAGCGGCAAGACGACGCTCGTCGATGCGATGCTGTTTGCCAGCGGCACGGTGAAGCACAAGGCGTCGGTGCTCGACGGATCGAGCCTGTCGGACTTTGAGAAGGAGGAGAAGGAGCACAAGCATTCGATCTTCTCGTCGCTGCTTCATGCGGACCACCAGGGGTGCCGGATCAATTTGCTCGACGCGCCGGGGTCGCCGGATTTGATCGGGCAGGGGATTGCGTGCCTGCCGGCGGTGGAGACCGTCGCGGTCGTGATCAGCGCGCAGAGCGGGGTGGAGGTGGTGGCGCGGCGGATGATGGAGGCGGCCAAGGAGCGAAACCTGCCGCGGGCGATCATCGTGAACAAGATCGATCTGCCGGACATCAATCTGGAGGTGCTGGTCAATCGGATCCGGGAGACGTTTGGGAGCGAGTGTTTGCCGATCAATCTGCCGGCGCCGGGGAAAAAGGCGGTGGTGGAATGTTTGTTGAACAACGCGGGGGAGTCGGATTTCGATTCGGTGCGGCGATGCCATGCGCAGATCCTGGATCAGATCGTGGAGATGGATGAGAACCTGATGGAGAAGTATCTGGGCGGGGAGGAGCCGGATTACGGGGTGCTGCACCCGGCGTTCGAGAAGGCGATGGACGAGGGGCACGTCGTGCCGATTTTGTTTACGGACGCGAAGGCGGGGGTGGGGGTGCCGGAGCTGCTGGATGCGATCTGCAAGCACTTTCCGTCGCCGATCGAGGGGAACCCACGGGAGTTTATGACGGGGTCGGGCGAGGGGGATCGGGAGAACGAGCGGCCGTTCCCGTATGTGAACGATCCGGGCAAGCCGCTGCTGGCGCATGTGTTCAAGGTGACGACGGACCCGTTCGTGGGGAAGCTCGCGATCTTCCGGGTACACCAGGGGAAGTGCTCGGGGCAGTCGCAGGTGTTCATCGGGCATAACAAGAAGAGCGTGAAGCTCGGGCACGTGTTTCATCTGCAGGGCAAGGACCATAAGGAGGCGGATGCGATCATCGCGGGGGACATCGGGGCGGTGGCGAAGATCGAGGAGATTCATACGAACGATGTGCTGCACGATGATCATGCGCTGGACTCGGTGCATTTGAAGCCGCTGGTGTTTCCGACGCCGATGTTTGGGTTGGCGGTGGCGCCCAAGGCGCGCGGCGATGAGCAGAAGATCAGCGGGATGCTGACGAAGATCGCGGAAGAGGATGCGACGTTTAAGTGGCACACCGATCGGCAGACGCACGAGATGGTGGTCAATGGGATCGGAGAGCTGCACCTGCGGCTGGTGTTGGAGCGGATGAGGAACCGGGGGGTGCAGGTCGACACGAAGCCGCCGAAGATTGCGTATCGGGAGACGATTCAGCAGGCGGCGGAGGGGCACCATCGGCATAAGAAGCAGACCGGCGGCGCGGGACAGTTCGGCGAAGTGTTTTTACGGGTGGAGCCGTTGGAGATGGACAGCCCGGTGCGTCGGTCAAACGGCGGGCCGGGGGTGGAGATCGTGAACGAGGTGTTTGGCGGCACGATCCCAGGACAGTTCATCCCCGCAGTGGAGAAGGGGATTCACGACGCGATCGATGGCGGGGCGGTGGCCGGGCATCCGCTGCAGGATGTGCGGGTGGCGATCACCGATGGGAAGCACCACCCCGTGGACTCGAAGGAAGTGGCGTTTCGGACGGCGGGGAAGTGGGCGTTTCGGGATGCCGTCGCCAAGGCGAAACCGGCGGTGCTGGAGCCGATCGTGAATATGGAAGTGACGGTGCCGGAGGGGAACGTGGGGTCGGTGACGGGGGATTTGTCGGGGAAACGCGGGAGGATTCAGGGGCAGGATTTCCTGCCGGGCGGCTTTGCGGTGGTGAAGGCGCAGGCGCCGTTGTCGGAGGTGATGCAGTATCAGTCACAGTTGAAGAGCGTGACGGGGGGGCAGGGGAGTTTTGTGATGGAGTTCAGCCATTACGAGCCGGTGCCGCCGCAGGTGCAGCAGGCGATTATTAAGGAGTACAAGCCGAAGGTGGAGGAGGAGTAGAGGGGGAAATCCAAAATCCAAAAGTCAAAATCCAAAGAAAATCGGAATGACGAAATCCGAATGACGAATGATGAAGAAGGCTCACGGAACGGGTTCCGTGGGCCTACTTTGCGGGGGGCTGGTCGGCTTACTTTTTCTTCGGCTCGGGTTTGGCTTCGCCTTCTTCTTTGACTTCGGCTTTGGATTTTTGCTTGCCATCGGCGGCGTAGACGACTTCCCATGTTTTCTTGTCGGAGGTGTCGAGGGTCATCTCGAAGGTGACGTTGGTGCCGGCGCGGGTGATCTTGAGGGCGCTGGTGAGCTTGGAGCCGGGGAAGTCCTTTTTGACGGCGGCGGAGACGGGGGCGGGGACGTCGGCGATTTTGAGCTTTTCCTCGACCTTTTCGAATTTGTCGAGGACTTTGCCGTCGTCGTCGACGTCGACTTCCCAGACTTTTTCACCGACGTCCAGGCCGATCTCCCAGGTGGTTTTCCCGTTTTTGGTTTCGCGGTCGACGTCGGCGATCTTGCCGCCGGGGACGGCGGCGAGGGCGGCTTTGGAGACTTTTTCGGGGACTTTGGTCTTGTCGACGTCGACCTCGCGGCCGTCCTTGAGGGGGGCGTCGGCGGCCAAGGCGAGGGGGCAGAGGGTGAGGAGGGCGATCAGGAGAGAGATGAAGGGGCGGCGGTTCATGCTGGGGTCCTTCCGTTGGTGGAATGATTGTAACTATAGCGGGGGCGGATGAAAGTTTGGTGAGGTTTTGGCGATGCTCGGCTTCGGGGCGGTCGCGAGAGGCAGATAGCGATATTAACTGTTGCTCCTCGATCTACATTCATACGGGACAGACAAAAAGGAGCCCGTAATGATCTTCAGGAAGTTCACCAGCGTCGCCGCGCTCGTCCTTGCCGCGAGCACGACCGCCATTTCTCCAACCACGCAACCGGAGGCGCCGTTGCCTAAAACGCCGGCGGGGAAACTCATCGTGCATGAGTGGGGGACGTTCACCAACTTTGCGGGCTCTGACGGCGTGTACCTGGATTACCGACCTTTGATCGCCAATGACCTTCCTGAATTCGTCTTCGATCGGGCGGGACAGACGTCGATCATTCAACAGCGTCCCAAAGTGGCCGGCAATCCGTTCGGCAAATATCGCATCGTCAGCCGCAGCCGGATGGAGACGCCGGTGACGTACTTTTACACCGATGCGCCGATGGAGATCGAAGCGCGGGTGGAATTCCCGAAGGGCCTGCTCACCGATGTTTATCCGCCGGCCAAGGCGATGACGCCACTGGTGGAGACAGCCGAGGCGGAGGGGAAGAAGGCGCCGCCGATTGCGAACGGCACGTTGGATTGGGGGCGGTTTACCGTCATTCCCCAGGGCACCGCGACGGCTGAGCAGCGTAAGCTGCCCGAGGTGAAGTCGGGCGACCACTATGCGGCGGCGCGGGCCACGGACTCGGACGTTGTCGAGCTCCAGGACCGCCCGTTTTACGCCACCTATCGGGAAAAGTTTCTGTTTTATCGCGGCGTCGGTAACTTCGACTTGCCCGTCACGATGAAAGGCTCGGGTCACGATCGCTTCAATGTGATCAACGCCGCCGCCGAGCCGATTTCGGCGGCGTTTCTCGTCGAGATCCAAGGGGGCCGCGTTCGGTTCGCCCACTACACGAAGATCGCTTCGCAAGCGCCGATGATGCTGCCGCCGGAGGCAAGCACGTTGGATGCACTGGGCGACGCCATGGCCGCTGATCTGACCGACGCGGGGTTGTATTCCAAGGAGTCGCGCGCGATGGTGGATACGTGGAAAAACTCCTGGTTTGGCGAGGACGGCACGCGGCTTTTGTATCTGCTGCCGCAGTCGCAGACGGACGCGGTGATCCCGCTGCACATCACGCCGACGCCGCAAAAGACGACGCGCATTATGGTCGGGCGGTTGGAAGCACTGACGCCGGAGTCTGAAGCGGGCCTGACGACGCTCATCCAGAAAATGGGAAATGACGATCCCCGGGCGCGCGAGCGCGCCAGCCGGCAGCTTCGGCAGTACGGGCGTTTTGCTGAACCTGCGCTCCGGCGGGTTGGGCAGATGAACGCCGATCCGGAAATTCGTTCTCGGACGGAGATGCTCCTTGGCGAGCTGCGTCCCAAGGCTGCGAGCAGATAACTTTTAGCCGCGGATGAACGCGGATGACGCGGATCAGACCGATGCAGAAACGCATTTCGGTATGGTCCGCGTATTTCTGCGTTGATGTGCGGTTACACTTTTTGCGAGCCGAGCTCTGACTGATCCGCACCGACCAACCCCTGTGCTCACGACAAATCGAAGGACGGGTTGTGCTTCTGCGCGCCAAACGAGTCCTTCGCGTTCCGCCCGTTTCCCACGGCCGCTTTCGTCTGCGATACTCACGGAACGCGATCCCATGCTCCGCCCCATCCGCAACTTTTTCCGTTACGTCCCCCCTACCGAGGCGCGGGCTGTGATGATCTCGGTATTCGTCGGCTTGGCGATGCTCGGCATCAAGACGCTGGCGTATCTTCGCACGGGGTCGGCGGCCATCCTGTCCGATGCGCTCGAAGGCATCGTGAATGTCGTCGCCAGTGCGTTTGCGGCTTACTCGCTATCCACCGCCCATCGGCCGGCGGACCGCGAGCATCCGTACGGGCATGGGAAGATCGAGTTTCTTTCGGCGGCGTTCGAGGGCGGGATGATCGTGCTGGCCGCCTTGGTGATCCTTGCCGAAGCGGCGCTGGGCATGTGGCGCATTCGTCGCGGCGCGCCGACGGTGCGCGAGATCGACTACGGGTTGCTGCTCATTCTGGTGGCGATGATCGTTCACGGGTTGCTCGGGCTGTACCTCGTCCGCTCGGGCAAACGAAACAATTCGCTCACGCTGGAAGCGGATGGCTGGCATCTTCTTGCCGACTCGCTGACCAGCGCCACGGTGATCGTCGCGTTACTCGTCGTCCGGTTCACGGGCTTTGCGTATGCGGACCCGATCGGGGCGCTGGTCATCGGGGCGTACATCACGACCACCGGCTGGCACCTGATCCGCCGCGCGGCGGCGGGGCTGATGGACGAGCAGGACGTGGCCGACGAAAAGCTGCTGACCGATCTGCTGGACGCGCACGTCCGCGGCGACAAGCCGCCGCGCGTGTGCAGCTACCATAAGCTGCGCCATCGCCATAGCGGGCGTTATCACTGGGTGGATTTTCACCTGATGGTGCCCGCGTGGTGGGACATTCGCCGCGGCCACGAGGTGGCCAGCTCGATCGAATATGAGATCGAGCAAGCGATTGCGGAGGGAAACGCCACGGCGCACGTGGAGCCGTGCAAGGATGAATTCTGCTCTTCATGCACGGAAGCAGGCGCGGAATCGCAGCCGGATGTTTGACGGCGCGAATCATTTGATCGGCGAGAAATCGGTAGCCGTCATGAACAGCTGATCCACCTTGCTCACGAGCTTGCCGCCCTTTTCGCTCTCTGACTGCGCCTTCTTCCAATCCGGGTCGGTTTGGAATGCCTTCCACATGGCATCGCGCGCAGCGCGGTCCGGGTAGGCGAGGATGTACACCAGCGTGTTTACCTTCTCGTCCGGTTTCTTCGGATCGGCCATGGGAACCCAGTAGCCGATGACGGTCATTCCGTGCTTGAGGAACAGGGCGTTGGTGTGATCGCGAAAGCGCGCGTTCAGGGCGTCCAGCTTCCCCTCAGCCGCGTGATAGGTGCGCATTTCAAAGCAGCCATGCTTTCCTTCGACCTTGGCCTCCGTTCCCGGCGCATCGCCCGCCCGCACTGCACCCGCCACGGCACCCATCGTCATCAACAACGCCAACGCAAAAACTGAGCGCATCGTCATCTCCGTAAAATTTGTCCCCCATGTCGTTCTGATTCTATCCGCGTTCATCCGCGTTCATCCGCGGCTAAAACTCTTCAATTCAGCGCTCCCGAGCGCGCCGCACCGCCGCATCATACGCCGCCGGCAGCTTCAGCGCCTTTCCCTCGGCCGTCCACCACCGCGGCTGCTCCGTATAGATCCACACGTAATGGTCGCTCACCCGCAAGGCTTGCCTCGCCGCCGCTTCAAATCCGTCCGGCGAAAAGTAATTCTTCGACAGGTCGGCCTCGTTCCATCCTGTCTTGCGCCAATCCTGATCCATCCACAATCCAAGTCCCAGCGTGAATCGCTTTTGATACGCTTGGGCGTTGGCGACGATGGGCAAGACGCCGTGCGTCACGACTTTGCGGGCACGATCGAACTCCGCGGCGGTCTTGTAGGCATACGACAGCTCATACCCGTCAATGAAGGTCGTATCGCCCTCCGCGGCGTCGAGCATCCCGTCGAGGAGCGGCGCCAGCAAGCCATATTCGGCGTCCGCCAGCTTCTTCGGGTCGCCGTTGGTCTGCGCGTGCGGCAACGAATAGCCGAACGTCAGGAAGACCGTGACGCCGGGGAATTCTTCGCCAAACGCCCGCATCACTTCGCGGCCGCGCGTGCGCACCTGCGCGGCGTAGACGCTCCACGACTTCGTCGCGGCATCGCGCTGCTTGCGATAGTCGAACAACGGCGCGTTGTACTGCTCGATGTCGAACAGGATGCCGCGGCACTTTCCCTCCCTGGCGATGCGGGCGGCCAGGCGCGCGTTTTGTAAGACGGCGGAGAAATCATCGAACCAGTCCACATCGCCCGGCGCCGTATTGAACCGCAGAAAGTTCTCGGTGAAGCGCGTGAAATGGGTCGCCTTCAAATCCTCAAGCGCCGGCGCCAGTTCCTCTTGTTTGAATGCTCGCTTCCCCCAACATTCCCACAGGAAGGTCCCGGTCGGCTTCCCTTCTTTCAGATAGTTGACGTGAAACACGCA
This sequence comes from Tepidisphaerales bacterium, assembly GCA_038221115.1. Taxonomy (GTDB): domain Bacteria; phylum Planctomycetota; class Phycisphaerae; order Tepidisphaerales; family Tepidisphaeraceae; genus JANXVV01. Next base: position 2,170 of record JBBRIN010000050.1, on the reverse strand, counting down.
CCCATCGAAGGGCGTCTTCTCCATCTCGCCGACGTGTGCGCGCATGAAGGCGGTGTCGGGCTCGTCCCACCCGAATTCGATCAGTTTTCTGTCCGCCGGCGGCTGGGCCGTTACTACGACCGGTAACAGGAGCATCAGCGATAATCGTAGAATGTGCATGGTATGTCCCCTCACGCCCCGCCGCTCAACTTTCCCGACTCGATCCAACAGGGGACTGAAGTCAGGAATTGAAACTTCAGCTTGTCGTAAAACCCCAGCGCGGTCGCGCGCGCGTCCAGATAAACGCGCGGCAGCCCGTTGGCGGCGGCTTGGACCGCGACGTATTTCAGCAGTTCCTCACCGTAGCCTTTGCCCCGATCCGCCTCGCGCACGAGCAGATCATCTACGAAGGCATGAGGGCCGCGTGCCAGGGTATGCTGCCGCCGGACGCCGGCCAGCGCGACCAACTCGGCGCCCGCGAAAGCGCCGATCAGGCGATATCCCTCCGCCTCCTGTATTCGGACCTCTTCCAGAAAGCTCTCCACCCGCACTCGATCGCGCAGGTCCGACATTAACGGGAAGGCCCCGAGCACCTGCGCGTCCGTCGTCAGCTCCTCGATGTGCAGCTCGTGCAGCATGGCCACAGAATCGCCCAAGTCCGCCGACGAATCAATTGGCTTGGTCCGCGATGCTTTCGCCAAAAGAAAAAGGCCACCGCTTTCTGCCGCGGTGGCCTCGATGCATTTGGGATTTGAAAGGCGCGTCTCAGGCGGCTTCGGCATGCTGACCCGCGAGGCGCATGGGCTTGGAGCCTTCCTTGGAGGAGTCCTTGCCCGCGGCCGGCGAACGCTTGGTTGAGAGCAGCGCGGCCATTTCGGCAAGCGCGGCCTCGTCGGCGGTGCTCGGCAACTGGTTCTTGTAGTCGTCGCGCTCGGCGGTGAGTTGGGTGATCTGCTCGGATTGCTCGGCAAGCTTCTCTTCGAGCGTGTCGACCTGTTCCTGCAAGCCGGTGAGGCGCTGGCCCTGGCGATCCACGACGGCCTCCGCCTGTTCGCGGGCAACGGTCATCTGGGAAAGCTTCACCTCGAGCTGCTCCTGCTGTTGCTGGAGGCTGCTGAGCTCCCCGGACTGTTCCTTGAACTTCAGCTCCGTGTCGGTAATCAGCGCGCACTGATCGACGATGGTCTGCTGTTGCTGCTTGATTTTCTCCGCGTCGGCCTTGATGCGATTGCTCTGCTGAAGGATGACCTGCTTGGCCTCGTTCAGTGCTTGGGCGAAGGACATATCCATGGCGTACTCCTCTGTTACTCGATGTTCCACTTGGCTGCACCAGCGCGGCGCGGTCTGATCGAATCCGGCCGTCTGTCATCGTCGCGGCCGCAGGTCGAACTCTGCCTCTATTCTTCGGCTTGGCAAGCTGGGTAGTTTAGGTAAATTACTCGCTTGGATATTCGACCCACTGCTGTCACTCTGGGAGCAACATCGGCTGGCAGGTGCCTGCCCATAAGAAGTGTCACATCAAAATCGGCAACCGGCGAAACACGCGGTCCTAAACCCACGCCGCTGCGGCAAAAACCGCCCTATTCGCTATATGCGGTCGCATCGAAATTCAGGTTATCGGCGACGTGGGCGCGACCGACTATTTTTACCGGACCCCTCTTTGCCGGCGGATTTTAGATGTCCCGGCGTTCGTGAAGGATATGATGGCGGCTAGCCTTGTGGGAGTGATCACATCAACCGGCCGCGCGGCCGTTCAGGGCGGCGCAGTGGGAGTGGCGAATGACATCGGGGCTTACCAAGGCGCCCTCGGCGCCGACGGTTCTGGTCGTCGAAGACACCGCCATCGCGCGCGAGCCCCTCGTCAAACTCCTCCGCTATGAAGGCTACAACGCGATCGGCGTCACCAATGGGCAGGAAGCCCTCGACGCGCTCGCCACCCACCAACCCGCCGTCGTGCTGCTCGACATACTCATGCCCGTGATGAACGGGCTCGAGTTCCTCAACACCGTCCGTCACGATCCGCGCTGGCACGACCTGCCCGTCATCGTGCTGACGGCGGTTCGCGACGACGTGTGTGAACGCGATGTCAGAGCCCTGGGCGTTCAGGGCTTTGTCCTGAAGACAGGCTTTTCGCTGGACGAGCTGCTGGGGATGATTAAAGACAAGATCCGCAATTAGTCGTCATCGTCCT
>JBBRIN010000049.1:0-10998 GCA_038221115.1 Tepidisphaerales bacterium | reverse complement strand
GGATTGGTCGCGTTCCTGGCGGATGACCGTTTCAAGGTTGGCGTGGAGGCGGTGCAGAGAGATCTGCGAGAGTCGCGGCGCCGAAGCATCAGCGAAGAGTTGAGAAGCGAAGCGAATGCGCGCCATTTCGGCGATGCAGAGGGGGCAGGCCGACAGGTGCCGCTCGATCACGGCGGAGCGGGCGGCGTCGAGTTCACCGTCAAGGTAGGCTTCGAGTTCCTGGATTGTCGGACAAGCGGCCATGTCAGAGGCCTCCGTTTTCGGATCGTATCGCCGCCTCTTTGAGCGGCCATCGGCGAATGCCCTACGGCAAGTACGCCTTCAACTTATCCCGCAACTCGGCACGCGCCCGGTGTAAGCGGGACTCGACAGTTCCGCGGGGAACACCGAGGACGGCGGCGATGTCCTCATACGCCAACCCGTCAAACTCTCTAAGAACGAGCACCTCGCGATGCTCGGGCGAGAGGCGCTGGAGGGCGGCGTGCAGGTCGATCCGGTGATCGACCGTAAAGCTTCGGCTGCCGATTGTCGGCTCCTCGTGGGCAGCGGCGGGCGGCATCACCTCGGCGGCGCGGCGCTTGTCGCGCCGCCATTTAGCGGCCTGGGTCACGAGGATACGCGTCAGCCAGGTCTTGACTGACGAGCGGCCTTCGAAGCGCTCAAGGCCGCGGTACGCGCCGGCCAGGGCCTCTTGCAAGACGTCTTCGGCATCGGCGGCGTTACCGACCAGGGAAGTCGCCAAGCGGTACATTCGATCGGCATGCCTGTCGACCAAATCGTGAAAAGCCTTTGCGTCGCCCGCCGCGGCGCGCCGCAGCAATATCATGTCGCCGGGGTCTGGACTGACGTCGGCGGGCTGCACCGGCGGGGCCTCCATCTTCGGGCCCGCTCTGGACCGCGTAACTCGTTTAATCTCCGGGGACATAGTTGCGCCGACGGGCGTGTATCTTCCATGCAGCCACCCGTAATCACAAAGTTGCAGCGGCAGTCCGGCACCCGCCTTTCCGTTTAAGGCGCATGACGCACTCTGGGCGGTAAACCTAACGAGATGCCAAACTTAGCAGAAATGATGGCCCGATTCCAACGCGAGACGACTACGCCAACAGTCCCTTGACGAGGTTGCCCTGAACGTCGGTGAGCCGGAAGTCGCGGCCTTGGAACTTGTAGATCAACTTGGTGTGTTCGATGCCCAGCGTATGGAGGATGGTTGCGTTCAGGTCGTGGACGGGGACGGGATCCTTGGTGATGTTGTAGCAGTAGTCGTCGGTTTCGCCGTAGCTGATGCCGGGTTTGACCCCCCCACCGGCCATCCAGACGGAGAAACAGCGACCGTGATGGTCGCGGCCGTAATTGGTGGCTGTCAGCGGGCCCTGGCTGTAGACGGTGCGGCCGAATTCGCCGCCCCAGACGACGAGGGTTTCGTCGAGGAGGCCACGGGATTTGAGGTCTTTGACTAGGGCGGCGGATGCCTGATCGACGTCGCCGCACTGCTTGCGGAGGTGATCGGGGAGGTTGCCGTGCTGGTCCCAGCCGCGGTGGAAAAGCTGGACGAAGCGGACACCGCGCTCGCTGAGACGGCGGGCGAGAAGGCAGTTGCGGGCGTAGGGGTTGCCGTTGCCGGATTCGTCGAGGCCGTACATCGCCAGCGTCTGCTTGCTTTCGCCGGCGAGGTCAACGACGTCGGGCACGCTGGTCTGCATGCGGAAAGCCATCTCGTACTGGGCGACCCGCGTGGCAATTTCGGGGTCGCCGAAAGTCTGCTCGGCCATCCGGTTGAGCTGGGCGACGCCGTCGAGCATCTGGCGGCGGGCGGCGGCATCCACACCATCGGGGTTCGACAGATAGAGGACCGGATCGCTGCCGGTGCGGAAACGGACGCCCTGGTGCTGGGTGGGGATGAAGCCGGAGCCCCAGAGGCGCGAGAAGAGGGGCTGATCGGCCTTGTTGCCGGAGCCCTGGGAGATCATCACGATGAAGGCGGGGAGGTTTTGGTTTTCGCTGCCGAGGCCGTAGCTGAGCCACGAGCCGATGCTGGGTCGACCGGGCTGCTGGCTGCCGGTGGTGATGAAGGTGATGGCGGGGTCGTGGTTAATCGCCTCGGTGTTGACCGATTTGACGATGGCCAGGTCGTCGACGATGCCGGCGGTGTGAGGGAGCAGTTCGCTCATCCAGGTGCCGGACTGCCCATGCTGGGCGAACTGAAACATGGACGAAACGCACGGGAAAGATTTTTGGCCGGAGGTCATGCCGGTGATGCGCTGGCCGTTGCGGATGGAGTCGGGGAGTTCGGTGCCGTGAAACTTTTTGAGGGCGGGCTTGTAGTCGAAGAGATCGATGTGCGAGGGGCCGCCGGACATGAAAAGGTAAATGACGCGCTTGGCTTTGGGGGCGAAGTTGGGGAGGCCGGGAAGGCCAAGCGACTTGGCGGCGACGGATGGGGCGGTAGCGGCGGAGGCAATGGAGGGGTTCAAGAGCGATGCGAGGGCGGCGGTGCCGATGCCGGTAGCGGTGCGGCCAAGGAAGTGGCGGCGGGTGAGCAGCAGGCGGTATTGGTGGTCGAGGTTCATCGTCGGGAATGACATGATGAGAGATTATCCCGTCTCCTATCGCTACCTGGCGTTCGACTCACCAGCGCTGCCGAGCAACCGCTTCACTTCTTCGTGCGAACGAAACTCCCCTTGCCGCATGCGAGCGCGAATCTTACTACATTCGGCAATGAAGGCGGGGTTTCGCTCCAGAAGATAGTCCAGAAGCTCATCGTCCAACGGCATCACGGCATAGGCCGGACGGCCTTCGGTTTCGATTAGCGCGCCATCGCTGGCCACGGCGTTGATGACCTCACCAAGAGCAGCATTGAGATTGGTGATATGAGTCATCGCGATTCTCCCAGAAAGCGAATCGAATCCTCTTTACTTAGAATCTGAATGATCGAAACGATATTCTCGTCAACGTCATAGAAGACCCGATACTCGCCGACACGAAGGCGGTACTCAGTCGGAGCCGGTTGGCGCAGGCGCTTGAGCGTGGTTTTACTCACCGTGGTGGGTGCCACTTGGAGGACCTTGTCAACGACATCCAGTATAGCGGTCCGGTCAAAAGCGCGCAACTTACTGAGTTGCTCGACCGATGCGTTTGAGTACCCGACCTCGAACGCCATTGAGCATTCTTCTCCAGCGCCAATACTAGCACGCCATCAGTCCGAAGGCGACTACCCACATCGAGAGCAACGAATCTGCGCTGCTTCGCGGCTGCCGACGAATCATCGCGACGCCGCCCGCGTCACGATGGGTCTTAGTTCTTCGTAAGCGTCTCGTCGAGATTCAAGATCGCGCTGCACAGCATGGTCCACGCGGCGTGCTCGGCTTTGTCCAGCGTTTGGTTCCGCCGCGACTCGCCGATGGCGAGCAGCTTCGCCGCGGCTTGAGGATTGCCGTGATAATTCTCCAGTTCCTGATCGAACATGTATTTGAGCACCGCAAGTTCCGCCGCCTTGGGCGCGCGGGCAGTGGCGAGCTTGAAGATGAAGTCGATGCGCTGCTCGGACGTATGGCCGCCTTCGGTGAGAGCGCGCTCGGCCAGTTTGCGCGCCGCCTCGACAAAGGTCGGATCATTCATCAGCACCAGCGCTTGGAGAGGCGTGTTGGTACGGTTGCGGCGGACGACGCATACCTGGCGGTCGGGCGCGTCGAGCACGGATAAAGACGCCGGGGGGCTGGTGCGCTTCCAGAAGGTGTACATGCCGCGGCGATAGAGGTCGGGCCCATGGTCCTGAACGAAGACCTGGGCGGTCCAGTTTTTTCCGTCGGAGCGGGACATGAGTTCTTCCCACAATCCCGGCGGCTGGTAGGGGTTCACGCTCTTGCCGCCGATTTGCTCGTTGAGCAGGCCGCTGACGGCAAGCGCCTGATCGCGGACGAATTCGGCGGGTAAGCGGAAGCGCGGGCCGTGCGCAAGGAGTCGATTCTCAGGATCGCGGGCGACCAGGTCGGATGAGGTTCGCGAGGATTGGCGATAGGTCGCGGAGGTGATGATCAGGCGCTGCATGGCCTTCACGTCCCAGCCCGAGCGAACAAATTCGCAGGCGAGCCAGTCGAGCAGTTCGGGGTGGGTGGGGTATTCGCCCTGCACGCCGAAGTCTTCGGCGGTCTTCACCAGGCCGGTGCCGAAGTACATCTGCCAGTAGCGATTGACAATGACGCGCGCGGTGAGTGGGTGGCTGGGATCGACGAGCCATTTGGCAAGACCAAGCCGGTTGCGCGGGATGCCCGCGGCCATGGGGGGCAGGCATGCGGGAGTGCCGGGCTCGACGCGATCGCCCTTCTTGTCGTATTCGCCGCGCAGAAGGATGTGCGTCTCGCGCGGCTTGGGCATCTCGGCCATCACCATGGTGCTTGGCACCTGGGCCATCAGGTCGCCCAACTCGCTCTTGAGTTTGGCGATCGAGTCGTTCTGTTCGCGAAGCGTGGTGTTGATGTAAGTGCGATAATGGTTGCGCAGCTCGCGCGCCTGATCGGCGGTGCGCTTCTCGGGTTGAATTGCGATGGTGGCAATGATGGAACTCGGCGGCTTGCTGGAACGGTTCGGGTCCTTGGCGGCGGTGGCGGAAAGGCGGAATCGGCCCAGCGTGTGCTGCTTGAATCGGGACTTAAAGCTCAGGGTTATCTTCATCCACGACCCGCCGATGTAGGGAACGGGCTGAGCGAACTGGAACACCGCCGCGTGGGGCTTGCCGAGCTGCGGATAGACCGCCCAACCACCTTTGGCCGGCGTGTTGGACAACGCCAGGGCGGCTGGAAACGTGTCTTGCTCGAAGTCGGCCTTGACCGATGCGAGCGGCACCGGTTTCAGGGTTCCGGGATCGTTCAGCGGGCCGGCTTCGACGTTCACGCCGGTCAACGCAAAGTTGCCGTTCCCCGAGCGCCCGGGCCCGTTGGCGGCCAGCGCGTCATCGGGCAGCGCTTCCAATTGAAGCGCCGTCGCCTGCGGGACCGCGGCCAGCGCGAGGAACGTGTACGTATCGGTATCCGGGTTCGGGCCGGACGCGCGCAGCGAGTGATCCTCCAACTCGGTCAGCACCGCGCCGCCCTTGGATTTGATCTCCTGATACTTCAGCGGCGTCCATTCGACGCGATCCTCGGCCAGCCGCGACAACTCAGACTTTTCCCAAGCCGCCTGCGCCTCGTCCAGCGCAGGTTGAGGGCCGTCCAGCGGCTTTTGGATCGCGGCAATTTTCGCGTTGATCTGGGCCACCCGCGCGGACTGATTCGCGTCGGGAATCTGCACGAGGGGTGCCGCGTTTCCTTTGGCGCCGTCGAGCCCATTTTCCGGCACCGAGTTAAAGAATGCGTACAGCTGATAAAACTCCTTCTGCGAAATGGGGTCAAACTTGTGGTCGTGACATTGGGTGCAGTTGACGGTAAGCCCGAGCCAGACGGTTCCGGTGGTGCTCACGCGGTCTATCAGGTACGCGTTGAGATACTCCGCGGCGATGGCGCCGCCCTCAAAGTTGATCATGTTGTTTCGATGGAATCCTGACGCGATCTTCTGTTCGAGGGTGGCGTTCGGCAGAAGGTCGCCGGCAAGCTGCTCGACCGTGAACTGATCGAACGGTTTATTCGAGTTGAACGCGCCAATGACCCAGTCGCGCCAAGGGGTCATATCGCGGCCGGAGTCGATGTGGTAACCCTGGGTGTCGGCGAAGCGCGCCGCGTCTAACCATTCCAGCGCCATGCGCTCGCCGAAGTGGGGGCTGGCCAATAGCCGGTCGACGAGCCGCTGATACGCGTCGACGGATGTATCGTTGACGAAGGCATCTACCTCTGCCGGTGTGGGGGGAAGGCCGAGGAGGCCGAGGGTCAGGCGACGAATCAGGGTTGGCCGATCGGCCTCAAGTGAAGGAGACAGACCTTCTCTTTCCAGGCGGGAAACGATGAACGCGTCGATCGGGTTGTTCATCCGAGCGGCGGTCTTCACCACCGGCGGCTCAGGAACCTGCGGAGCTATCAGCGACCAATGCGGCTGCCACGGGGCGCCTTGTTTCACCCAGCGCTTCAAAACATCAATCTGCTGCGGCGTGAGCTTTTTGCCCGAGTCGGGCGGGGGCATGTGCTCATCGGGGTCGTCGCTCAGGATGCGCGAGATGAGCGCACTGTGATCTGTATCGCCGGGGACGATGGCCACTTCCCCTGATTTGAGCGTCTTGATCGCTTCATCGTGCTGATCGAGGCGGAGGCCGGCTTTGCGCTTGTTGTGGTCGGGGCCGTGGCAGGCGAAGCAGTTCTCGGACAGGATGGGGCGGATGTCGCGGTTGAACTGGACGGCGGCGGGCTTATCGCCGGCGGCAGATCCGATGGCCGCCGTGACGGGAGGCACGCGCGTTGTCAGCGCCAGGGCGATCGCCGCCGCGACGATAGCGATCGCTACAATAGATAATGACAGGCCGTCTCCGCGGGTCCGCATACTTCTCTTACTGCACTCGTTGGAATGCGCTGCACCCGCCGTGAGCCGGCGTCAGCTGATTTACGATGGCGGGTCCGATATTGTTTCGTTCGGGTGTGCCACCGGGGATCACTTTTCACCCGGCATGTACTCCACCACGCCGCAATGCGTGCCCCAGTCGGGGTGGGACTGGCTGCCGACGGCATAATAGAAGGTCAGGACTCGGCCGTCGTTCAGGAGGACGCTGCTGGGATATCCGGTGTCGACATTGGTGGAGTCGTTTACCAGGACGAATCGATTGGCCCAGTCGAAGTGGGCGTCGGAGTCGCCAACGACGCCGCGAACGCCGAAGGGCCCGGCGCGAAAGCCGGTAACCATGAGGATTCGCCCGTCGGATAGCCGGATGAGATCGGCGGGGTGCGCCAGGGCTTGGCTGATGGGGTTTGGTGCGCTCCATGTCTTGCCGCCGTCGGTGCTGATGGTGGTCGAAACGTTCGCCTTTCCGCCGGCCGACCGCATCGCCGCTACGAGCTTGCCGTCAGGCAGCTCGAGCAGCCCGGTCTCGTTGAAGCCTTTGCCGATGGTGCCGTGGCGCTTCCAGCTCTTCCCATTGTCTTCTGAACGATACAGGTAGCTGTAGTCGAGCTTCGAGTCGATCTTCTCTCCGGGCGGCCGCTCGGCGAAGCCGTAGACGTTCATCAGCATCGTCCCATCGGGCAGCGTAAGCATCTTGCCATAGGGGCTGCCGTAGCCGATGTCGCGCACGTCAAGTTCCGTCGCCTCCGTCCAGCTCGTTCCGCCGTCGCTGGAGCGCGTGACCCAGGTGTTCACGGGCTTGTCGGCAGACTCGGTCTTGTAGTCTTGGAAGGTGTCCTTGGCCGTGCGCCAGCAGGCGACGACCAGCGCGCCGTCCCGGGCCTGGCCGAAGGCGGGGTTGCGATCATCGACTGGGGAATCCATCACCACCGATGGCTTGGTCCATGTTTTGCCTTCATCGCTTGAGAAGACGATATCGAGTCGCCCGTTGATGCCGACGTGGGTAGCGCCGCCGCGCATCACGACGGCGATGCGGCCGTCCTGGAGCTTGCGCGCCACGGGGAATTAACCTTGCCCGCTGACGACCACACGCTGGTCCACAGGGGGCAGCGTCCGCTCATCGGCCGCGGCGGAGCCGGCGAGTGCGGCGAGCGTCAGCCAGAGACACATTTTGAATGAGCTTCGCAAAACGACTCCTCTCTATTTCGCATCGACGATCCCGACATCGATGTATTGCCCGCCGGCGGTCTGGTGACAGTGAACGGCGATCACGTTTTTGCCTTGTTTGAGTGCGGCGAGCGCCTCGGGCTTGAGACCGAGCGATTCGTACTCGCCGATGAAGCCCCTGACGCGGACGGCGAGCACGCCGTTGATGTAAACTTCGGCGTCTTCGTCGTGATGGATGGTTAGCTCGGGCGCCTTCAGCGGCTTGGTGATCGTCGCGTCGCGGCGAAGCCAGATGTCGGCGGTTTTCCACTCGGTGCCGATGATCGACCCGGGGGTGCCTTGGGTTCCGAAACCACTTTTGCCTTCCTTCCAACCCGAGGCGTCAAAGTCGGTTTTGAACCACCCATCGGCCGGTTTCTCGGTGGTATATCGCCATGTCTGCGGTGACGTTCGCGCCGTCGGGACGATCTCGACCTCGGGCTCTTCTTCCAGCGGGCCGAAGTCGAATCGATTGGCCGCGGCGATCTTTTCGGCATCGGGTTTGATGATGGCGCGATCGTAGGTCAGCAGGCCGTTGGCCTCGGTCTCGACGTCCGTCAACTGGGTGTAAACCGCGGCCGAAAGGCCCTTGTCTTTCAGCTCGGCCAACTTGCGGCTGAAGGTGATGTACTTGCGCGTGAGCTGCGTCGGCCCGGACATGCCCTGGTAGCCCCACGACTTCTGCTCCCACATGTGGCCTTCGGTCGGCAGGCCGAGGCCGCCGTATTCGCCGAGGACTTGCGCGCGCGCCTCCTCGGGCGGGTACATTCCGGGGGCGGGGTATTTGTGCATGTCGTGAACGTCGCCGGCGGGCATGTCGTTCCAGCCGCTCGCGCAGTCGACGAGGCGCGACCGGTCGTACTCCTTTACCCAGTTCGTCAGACGGACCGTGTTGTACTGGCCCCACCCCTCGTTGAAGACGACCCATTGAATGATGCTGGGGTGATTGCGCAACCCGTCGATCATCGCCTTGAGCTCTGCCTCGAACTGCTTGGCGGCGACGGGATCTTTCTCGAGTTCGCCCTGGCCCGATCGAACGCCCTTGTCGCCGGCCGGCATATCCTGCCAGACGAGGAGGCCCAGCTTGTCGCACCAGTAATACCAGCGGTCCGGCTCAACCTTGACGTGCTTGCGCGTCATGTTGAACCCGAGCTTTTTCGTGATCTCGATGTCATAGCGAAGCGCCTCGTCGGTCGGCGCCGTGTAGATGCCATCGGGCCAGAAGCCCTGGTCGAGGGGGCCCATCTGGAAGACGAACTTGCCGTTGAGCATGGGGCGGGTGAAGCCCTTGTCGTCCCTGGCGAGCTTGATGCTGCGCATGGCGAAGTAGCTCTCGACGAAATCCACCTGCTGGCCATCCCGCAGCACGCTGATTCGTAGACCGTAAAGAAATGGCGATTCCGGCGACCACGGCTTTGGGGCCGGAATCGGGAGGATGATGCGCGGGGAAACGGAGCCGCCGGCGATAGGGCCGATTTCGATCTTCCCGTTTTGAATGGTTCGGTCGCCATCGATCACGTCCACGATGACCGCAACCTTGCCCGCGGCGCCGTTGAGCGCCGTCTCGATTTGAACCTGCTTCTGTTCGAGGTCAGGCGTAATCAGCAGGCTCGCCAAAGACGTCTCGCTCACCGGCTCGATCCATACGGTCTGCCAGATCCCCGTCACCGGCGTATAAAAAATCCCGCCGGGCTTGTTGACCTGCTTGCCGCGCGCTTGCGGTCCGCTGTTGGTCGGATCCCACACCGAGACGCTGACCTCCTGCTCGCCCGAGGGCCGGAGGGCGTCGGTGATGTCGAAGCTGAAGGCATCGTACCCGCCGCGATGCGTGCCGATCTCCTTGCCGTTGACGATGACGGTCGCCTCCCAATCCACGGCCCCGAAGTGCAGCAATATGCGCTTGCCGGCGTATTCCTTGGGCAGCGTGAAGGTCCGGCTGTACCGGAGCCGGTTCGCCTCGCCGACGCGCCTCATCACGCCCGACAGCGCCGACTCGACCGGGTAAGGCACGAGAATCTTGCCGTCGAACTTCGGCGTTGCCACCTCATCCTTGGCAAAAATGGCGTAGTCCCACAGGCCATTGAGGTTCAGCCAGTCTTTGCGAACGAATTGTGGCCGTGGATACTCGGGCAGTGCATTGGCCGGCGAGACGTCTTTCGCCCAACGCGTCCTCAGGGGGCCGTCGGCAGCGCGCCAGTCGTCGGCCGCCGCGAGCAGGGGAACGGTCATCAACAGCCATCCAAGGGCAGTGCGCAAATGGATCGTGTGCATTCCTCAACACTACCGGCGAAAGACGCAATGGCAATAGGGGCGAACGGACGGCGAGGGGTCATTTTTGGCCATGGCGGGCGATGCGCAGATTCAATACCACGGCGGGCGCGCCGGCCTCGGAGCGCTGATCCGCGCGCTGTTCGGCGCGCAGCCTGGAATCCTGCGCCACAATCGCCGTCGCGGCAAAACCGGCGAGCCCGGTCATCATCCGAACGTCTTCGGCGTTGAATTGCTTTGCGTCGGTATGCGCCACGACCCAGATGGTGCCCACGACCTCCCCAATGCAAAGGGGGACGACCAACCCTTCGACGATGACTGGACGAGACTGCTGAAAGTAAGTGAAGAATCGCTCGGGATAAACGAAGAGTTGCGGCTTGCCGCGGTCTAGCGTCGTGCCGCACGGACTGAAGTCCGCGGGCGTCGAACCGCCCAGGTGCTGGCTGAATGCGCCGGCAAGCGCCACCCAGCGGAACACCGCCGCATGACCCTCACGGCGTTCCAGAAGGCTGACGCCGGCCGAGCCGGCCCCGGGCAACATCATCGCCCTTTCGACCAGAACATCCAACGTGGCCTGGGGATCGTGAGCCAATTCGTCGGCGAGCGCATGGAGGGCGGTATTTTCCGCTTCAAAGTCGGGCGGTGGGGCGATTCTCTCGCGGAGCAGATCCGTCCGCAGCACGTCGTCGAGTCGAGGCGCATCGGAAATCGCCACTTCCGCGGAAGCATTCTTCGGCACGGCCGGAGAGAGTGAGGCTTTTGCCGCCAAGGCGCCAAGTCTCGTTCTGGCGTGTAGGTTTACCAGTCCTCGAATGCACCCGCACAGGCCGCCGCGGGGAACTTGAAAGTGCTGACGGTCCCGCCAGATCCTCTCGAATACCGATTCGAGGACTTCCTCGGCCGTCGCGTGGTCTTTCAGCAGGTGCAGGCAAAGCGCAAAGGCATCGGGTGCGTGCCGGTCGTACAGGTCGCCCAGTGCCGAAAGATCGCCGGCCGCCATCGCGGCTAGCAGCGCATCGTCGTGTTCAGGCCGTCCCCAGCGCCGCTTCA
>JBBRIN010000048.1:0-11013 GCA_038221115.1 Tepidisphaerales bacterium | reverse complement strand
CAGCCTGTTTTTTCACGCGATTTCGACGCTGTTTGCCTATGGGCTCTTGCGCCGGCTTCTCAGGCGGCCCTGGCCCGCCGCTGCCGGCGCGCTTTTATATGGAGTGCATCCGCTTCAAGTGGAGACGGTCGCATGGACCAGCGGGATGAAGGACGTGCTGTACGGCTGTCTGGCGCTGGGGGCCCTTTACTACTACGTTCGCGCCCTTGAGCCGCGACCAGACGACGACGCCGCGCCGCGAATTCACCGCCGCCGGTTCTACATTTTCGCCACTATCGTGTACGCCGCGGCATTGCTGAGCAAGCCGACAGCGATGGTCACTCCCGTACTTGCGCTGATTATTGACCGCGTACTGCTGCACCGGCCATGGCGCAGCGTAGGTCGCTCTTTAGCGTTGTGGTTCGCGATGGCAATACCTATTGCGGTTTTGGCGCGGAGCATCCAGCCATCGTACGGCGTCACGCTGCCACCGCTGTGGCAGCGCCCGGTGGTTGCCGGCGCCTCCATCGCGTTTTACCTCGGAAAGCTTGTGTGGCCGACACGGCTCGCGTTCGAATACGGATGGCGGCCGATCGAATTGATTCATCAGAGGTGGTATTGGCAGATCGCTTTGATCCCAGTCGCGATAGCCATGGCGCTGTGGCCGTTGCGAAGGCGCGTGCCCTGGCTTGTGGCGGCGGCGTGCCTTTTCATCGTCCCACTGCTTCCCGTCTCGGGTCTGGTCATATTCGAATGGCTCTACTTTTCCGTCGTCGCGGATCACTACATGTATCTTGCAATGCTCGGCCCGGCTTTGGCCCTTGCCTTCGCGGTCTGCAAAGCCGCGACGCACGCCCCGGTTCGAGGGGCCGGCGTCGGTGTGGTCGTCGCGATCGTGCTTGCGATGCTCGGCGCCCGCTCCGCCTTACAGATGCGGCACTGGCGCGATGAGGAAACCTACCTCGTCTGGTTGCAAAACATGAATCCCACCAGCGTGATGGCATACAACGGCATGGGCTTGCTCCTCTGGCGGCGTGCCGATCACGTCGAGGGGCCCCAACGCAAGGCACTGCTCGACCGCGCCGAACGGGAGTTTATCGCCGGCGGCAAACCCATTCCCACCTACCGAGCGCCGCACGAGAACCTCGTCCGAATTTACACGAACGAGAACCGCGCCGACGATGCCATCGCGCAACTCCATGAGCTCATGGCGCTGTCTGACGCCGGACCCCCTCAGATTCGCAAGGACTACTCTGCCACGTTCAATCTTGGCGGCGAACAATCGATGCGCGAAAAGCGATATGCGAATGCGGTTCGATTTTATCAGGAGCAGGTGAAGTACAACCCCCAGGATATTAAGTCGTTGAAGATGCTGCACGAGGCCGAGGCCGCGCTTCGCGCGGCATCGACCCAACCGGCGACCCAACCCGCCACGGCTACCGCGCCGACGGCGCGTTAACCGACAACGAATCTACCTCACCTGCAGCGTATCCCCCTCGAAGGTGATTCCCCGCGGCACGATTTCCACCGCCTTTCGCCTGCCCTGCTTCTGAACGCTTCCCGCAATCCACGCGTCATAGCCGGCAGCGTTGGCGATCTCGACGCATCGTGCCGCGTCGCCCGGCGCAACATATGCGGCAAAACCCGCCCCCATGTTAAAGGTGGCATACGCCTCGCGAGCCTCCACGGGCCCGCGTTCCATCATGAACCGAAACACCGGCAGCGGCTCACGGATATTCGTCAGCCGATAGACGAATGGCTCCTCCAACCGCATCAGCTTCCGCCAGCCGTGCCCGGTGACGTGCGCTGCGTAGTTCAGCCTTAACCCCGCCCGCTGACACGCCGCCACGAACTTCACATAGATCACGCTCGCGTCCAGCAGCGCGTCGCCGTAGGTGCGGCCGTCGTTCATGGTGGTCAGGTAACCCGACGGCAGGCGATCGGCCAGCGCCCGGCAGAGGCTCAGACCGTTTGTCTGCACGCCGCTGCTCGCCAGCAGCACGATGGCATCGGCGTCGCGCACCTCGCCGGTAATGCGATGGCTCTTGGGCTTGATTTGGCCAACCACCGATCCGGCCAGCACGATCGTCTCCGGATCGACGATGCCCTTTAGCGCCGGCGTTTCGCCGCCGCCCCAGACTGCGTCCGCGAGCCGGCAACCTTCCGCGAATCCGTCCGCCAGCTCCGCCGCGCGGCCCGGCGTTTCGAACCATAACGCATCGCCCACCGCCGCGTGCATCGCCACGCTGATCGGCAAGGCGCCGCAGGTGATCAGATCGTTCACCATGGTGGCGACGGTGTCGATGCCGATGCTCCGATAGAAACTCCGCCCCGTGAGTTTTTGCATTGCATCCGCGACGAGGTTCTTGGTTCCGAGCCCTTCCTCGACATGTGCCAGATACGCATCGGGCGTCTCCAGCAAATACGCGCTCTCGCCGCGCACGTCCTTTGGCTCGGTAAACCCGTGGCGCGCGAGCGCTCCAACGGTCGTTGCCGCCGCCCGCTGACACGCTCGCTTGAAGGCATCCAGCGTGTCGTAATTCACGCCCGTCTGTCCGTAAGTCAGCCCGCTCATTTGGCGTGTTGTAGGCATTCCACATACGCGGTCAATGCGCGCGTATAATGCGTCGATGCACACCGCGCCCCTCTCGCGCCGCCGCCTGCTCAGGGCCTCCGCCGCCGCGCTGATCGCGGCCAACCTCTGGCCGGGCGTGCTCGCCGCCGATGTCTCGCCGGCTGACTCGGGCGCCTTCCGCTTCGTCGTCGTCAATGATCTTCATTACTTCGATGCCGACTGCGGGCCCTTCTTCCAGCGCGTCGTCTCTCAGATCAGAGCGCATCGCGACGAGCCGGGCGGGCTCGACCTGGTCCTTCTCGCCGGCGACCTCTCCGACTGGGGCCAGAGTTTTCAATTCGCCGCCGTCAAAGACCTGTTCAAAACCGTCGGCGTCCCCTTCCATGTCACCTGCGGCAATCATGACTGGGCCGACTGGGGCGACCGCAACGCGTTCCTCGATGCGTTCCCCGCGAAAGAGGCGCTCAACTACGCCTTCGAGCACAAGGGTTGGCAAATCGTTGGTTTCGACAGCAGCAACCAGAACCTCAAGAGCCGCGTGAAGGTGACGCCCGAAGCTTTCGGCTGGCTCGACGACCATCTGCCCAAGCTGGATCGAAAGCGCCCCCTGATCGTCTTTACCCACTTCCCCATGCACCCCGATCTGCAATGGCCCAGCGCCAGCGCTGCCGATGTGCTCAACCGCCTCAAGGAACACAATCTTCAAGGCGTATTCGGCGGCCACTGCCACGCCTATCGCACGCAACTCTTTCAACGCGCCGTTTGCCAGACCAACGTGTGCTGCTCGCACCGCGTCAGGAACCACGACCCGTCGCAATCGCAAAAGGGATATTTCCTGTGCCAGGCGAAAGAGGGAAAGGTTGAGAGGAAATTCGTGGAAGTGAAGCCGATCTAGATGATGTCGTACGGCTGTCCACCAAACAAGAAACCCGAGGCACAACGACCCCGGGTTCCGGGCTGGGTGACAGCCGTGTCGAGCGGCGGCTTCATCGTCGCCGATCGCAATTCGATGCGCTACGCCGCGCGCCGTCGCCGCAGCAAACCACACGCCGCCCCCGCCACCAGAATGGCGCCCGCGGTCGGCTCGGGCACCTGCGCCGGCGCCAATGCCAAAAAACCGTCGGATGACGAATCGCCGACGTATACGTGCAGTTGATATGGCGCGAATGAGTCGGTGATCTTCCCGCCCACCACGTTCTCCGACCGAAGCTCGTCGTACACCTGGAATTGCGGCAGCTTGTCCAGGCCCGCCGTCCCGAACGACAGGTCGGTCATTGTTTTACTCGACATGTTCAGCACGAACAGGTATTGCCGCCCGTTGTAAGTGCGCCAGGTGCCTTCCAGGTTGCTGTTGGTCAGCGTCACGCGATTGTCCGTGGCGTCGTTGCTTGTATTGATGACCGCGCCCAGGCTGCTGATGAGCGCATCCTGCTTGGTCATCTCCGCCGCCACGTCGGCGGGCGTGTTGTCGTCCATGAACACCGCCGCGCCCACCCGTTGCGGGAAGTACGTGATCCCCTTGGCGCCGTGGATAATGGCGTCCCATACCTCGCCGCGGAATTCATCCCTGGTCACGCCGCGCTTGCCCGCGACCGGGCCATTCAAATCCTGCCAGCTCGTTTCGATGTAAGCCCACTGTTTCTTGCCGCCCGATGCCGCGCGCAGCACGTCGATCGTCGTGCCGCTGTTCAGCCGCTTGGTGGGCGTTGGGTTATAGATGTCGTTCGGGTTCAGCGCCTTGCTGAAGTCGATCCACTCCGGATGGTTCCACGCCGTGATCGGATAGATGTCGTTTGCGATGATGTCCGCGGACTTCATGTACGTCTTGTAGTCGATGAAATTCCACGCGTACGGTGCGTCCACCATTCCGCCCGCGAAGTTCATGTAAACCGGCCGGCCGGGGTCGGCGGCTTTCATCTTCGCATAATTCGCCTGAAGCTCGCCGAGCGTAATCCCGTGTGGATTCGCCGCCGTCTTCTGGTTGTAGTCCGGCTCGTCGGGTTGCGACCATGCGATCAGCTTCTTCTCGTTCAGGTCTTTGCTGATGTCTGCGCGCGGCGCGCGGATCATGTAAAACCCATGCTGCACCGCCGCCGCATTCCACGTCTCCAGCGGCTGCGAGCTGGCCGCGTAGTCGACCAGCGTATTGATCCCTCGCGCTTTCCACGTATCGAAGGTGTAGGTCGGCTGCAGAAAGACACCAATCGGAAAGTAATCCGCCGGCGGGGGGTCATACGCCATTGCCGCCGGTGCAGCAACCGCGGCAAGTAGTCCGCCAAGCAGCCTCAGCGCGACCGACCGATATCTGGCCTCCCCTTCTCCCTGGACAATTCCAAATTCCTTACCCGAACCCGCTAACTCTGAATCCCGGCTGGCGGGGAACAACTTTTTTTGCATTTTTCCCTTCCTTTTTCGCTCCGTAAAAACCCGCTCCGGCGATCGAAGCGATGTCTGCTCAAAGGATCGGCCCTATACCACCCAGATTTACTAGATTGCGCAAAATGACATTATGAGACGGCCGGGACGACGTCCGAGAACAGTGCGGGTGGCGCGTAAGATAGGGCATTTGAAGGGGCTAGGTGTCGGGCATGCCTGGGGAGTTACCGGACGTGCGGCGACGTCCCATTTCCAGCACGTTTACCCAGTCTTACCTACGTCAGGCCCACCCTGATCCGCAACAGGTGGGGGTCTCCCCAAGCGCAAATCTACTGTTTGTAGATTTTGTAAAACTACGACTGGATTTAGCGGAAACGATTGATTAAACTAGGAAGCGAGAAATGAGATGGGGTTCAAGGTTTTGGAGATCTTGGTTACGCCGAACCCCAACGCCAAAAAGTTTATCTTGGACGCTGCGGTCAGTAGCCAACCTCTGAGTTTTTTTTCCGCGGCGGCGGCGAAAGATCATGCAGTGGCCTCCAAATTGTTCGCTATTCCCGGTGTCACCAACCTCCTCCTCCTCGGTGACTTTGTAACGGTTAGCAAAGAGGCTGAAGCCCGATGGGAAACCATCGCCGGGCAGGTGGTAAAAATATTGAAGTCCTCCTAAACGCCCTGTCGAAATAACCGGTAGAAGTTCGCTGGCTTGCCGAACATAAGATATCAAGCGGACGTAGAAGTTTTACAAAGTGTTTCTTCCCTCCTTGCCCCGTAGGTCTCACCCACGCCTACGGGGTTTTTTATTTCCCTGATTTTCGCGCCCGCGCCCCCCTTCCCTTCGTCATTCGTCGTCTTCATCGCGATCCCCTGCCGGCATCTTCTCAGCGATCGCCTGTGGAATAACCCCCGCCGGAAAGCAGATCGCCAGCTTGTCATCGTCGTAAGCGAACACCAGCCGATTCGCCGGATCGATCCACATCCGTTTCGGCTCTGAGTTGGGGATCTTGTGTGCGAACACCGCCACCACCGCCAGCGGCTCCGCCGGGTCGTCGGTAAAGCGCAAGCGAACCACCCTCCCCGGCTCGTTGAACAGAAAGAACCGCCCATCCTTATCCCCCACAAGCCACGCCTTCACGCTCCCCTGCGCGTTCGCCGGCAACGCCCACTCCAACGATCGTCCACCCGGTTCCACGCGCCGCAGCGCCGTCTGCCCTCCGTAAAGCTTCGTTCCGTCCGAAAAAGTCAGGATCGGCGCTGAACCATCGCGAGAAGTCGGCGCAGTTGCCGCGCGCGTCGTCGATGGCGCAGTGGCCGCCGGCGCCATCACCGGCGGAGCATCCTTCACCGTATTCGGCAGCTTCTGCAGCTCCATCGCCTCGCTGATGAACTGATGCTTCTTCATGTCCAGAAGCTGAAACCCTTCCTCGTTAATCACCCAGATATTCCCCGCCTTATCCCGATATGCAGGCCAGTTCCCCTCGTCGCAACCCGTCGCCCCGTCCTTGATCGAAAACTCCCACACCGGCAGCCGCGGCTTCACCGGCGGCAGGTTTGGGTCCACGATCAGCGTCTGGCGCACTACCGTTGTGGCGTTCTCGTTCCCGGTGGTCGCGGCAACCTCCGGCTCGCGAAACAACCACCGCCCGCGCCGATCCACTCCGACAAACTCGCTGTATTTCGCCTCGTTCTTACGCAGCATCGGCTGAAGATCAAACGTCCCGATCATCTCGCGCGGCCCCTGCACCTCGTCCGAGATGATCCAATCCCCTCCACCGACCGCATAAAATCGCTTGTCCGTCGGCGTCAGATCCGCCCACACCGATCCGATCATCAGCCGCACCGGCGTCCCCGGCCGCGCGCTGACCCAGGCCGGCGCCACGAGGTCCTGGTCCCCGTCCACATTCACCACCGACACGCCCCCCTTCGCATAAAACAGCGCCCCGCCATCCGGCGTCCGCGCCGCCAGCTTCATCCGCGAATCCACCAGCGACATCTCCCCCAGCGTCGGGTCCGTCTTGTTCTTCAACAACTGCCGCAACTTCTCCTGCACTCCCGCCGGCTGGTTGTCCATCTCCTTTTCCAGCACCGGCCACAGCGCCGTCCCATAGGTCGACAGTGCGCGATACGCCTCCTGCCGCTTTTCCACTTCGGCATCGTCCAACTGCTCGATCAAGGGCTTCACCACACCCGGGTCCACCTTGGCATCGTTGAAGTCCGTGAACGCGAGCCGCACTCTTCCTTCCGGCTCGGCGATCAGTTGCAGCACGCTCCCATCCGCCAGCGGGATCAAATGCAGCAGATTCGGCGGCCACTTTTTCTCGTCCTCCAGCACCGACCACTTCCCGTCGACAAATCGCGCCGTCTGCTCGCTGCCCGCCTGCCCGTTCTCCGCCGGCACGTAGGCGATCAACCCCGCAACGTCCACCGGTACCTGCGTCGGTGCGTGCGGCGTCCCTTCATCGATCAACTTCGGCGATGCAATCTCTTCCCACCCGCTGTCGCTCCGCACAAACACCGACGCCCCGGTCGCATGCCCCACCACCACATTGTCATTCCACGAAAACGCATCCGCCCAGTTGTACCGCGTCGATTTTGCCGGCACGGTGACCCGCCGCCGCTCTTCGACAAATTCAAGTCCATCCACACCCGGGCACACCATCACCGCCGTCGTCTTCGCCGCATTTCGCTTGTCCCCCGGGTCATATCGCCAATGCACAAACAACGGCGTTTGGCGCACGAGATGCTCCGTCTCCTTTTCCGCGCGCCCCAGCACCGCCTGCGCCGGCTCCGCATCTGGCCGCGTGATCCACAGGTTTTGCAGCCGATCCAGATAAATCGGCTCGCGCAGCACGATCCGGGCCGCATCCTTGCGATCCAGCGGCGTATCCAGCGGCTGCGTCGCCGGCGAATCCGGATACGCCAGCTTCACCAACTCCATATACGACCGCGGCGGCCCCGGCTTCGTGGCCACCGCCTGCGTGGTCGCCGGCGCGGTCGTCGTTGTCGTCGCCGATGGTGGTGGTAGGGGGGCCGGCGCCGGTTTCGGTTTGCACGCCAATCCCAGCAGCGCCAGTTGAAGCGCCGTGACGCACGCAATTCCCAACCCATTCGGACCGCGATAACGCGTCAGGAAATTCATCGTCCAGCCAATATCCCTTCACATATGAATCGCCCGCTTCTCCACCCCCAGCGCCGCCTCCTTTATCGCCTCGGGCAGCGTCGGATGCGCATGGAAGCTCCGCGCCAGATCTTCCACGCTCGAAGCAAACTCCATTGCCACCACCGCCTCGGCGATGATGTCCGATGCATGCGGCCCCAGCACATGCACCCCCAGCAGCCGATCCGTCTTGGCGTCGCCAATGATCTTGATGAGCCCTTCGCCTTCCCCCATTGCCACAGCGCGCCCGTTCGCCGCAAAGTTGAACTTGCCCACGCGCACCTCCGCGTGCTCTTTCTTCGCGTCCTCTTCCGTCAGGCCCACCTGCGCCAGCTCCGGATGGGTGTAGACCACGTTCGGGCAGGCGCGGTAATTCACATGCCCGGCCTTTCCCGCCATGATCTCCACGCAGGCGACGCCCTCCTCCTCCGCCTTGTGCGCCAGCATCAGCCCGCCGATCACATCGCCGATCGCGTAAATCCCCGGCACCGTCGTCTCGTAGGTGTGCGGGTTCACGCGAATGAATCCCCGCTGATCCATCTGCACCCCCGCCTCCGCGAGCCCCAGGTTCCCGGTAAACGGCCGGCGCCCCACCGCCACCAGCACCACATCCGCCTCTTCAATGCCCTTCTGATCTCCCGTCACCCGCGTCACCCGCACTTTGTCGCCGACCGCCTTGGCCGCGTCGGCCTTTGTATTCAGGTGAAATGTCAACCCCTGCTTCTCGAGCATGCGCTGAAAAGCCGTCGTCATCTCCCGATCCATCCCCGGCAGGATGCGATCCATGAATTCCAGCACGACCACTTCCGATCCCAGCCGATTCCACACCGACCCCAACTCCAGCCCGATCGCCCCCGCCCCGATCACCAGCAGCCGCTTGGGCACCTGCGGCAGTGCCAGCGCGTCAGTCGAGTCCACGATGCGCTTCCCATCGTAGGGCAGCGCTGCCAATGACGCCGGCTCGCTTCCCGTCGCGATCAACACGCGCTTCGCCGTCAGCGTCTTGGTCCCATCCGCCCCTTTCACTTCCACGCTCCCCGCCTTCAGCACGCGCCCGGCGCCGGGGAAGTATTCGATCTTGTTCTTCTTCATCAAGAAGGCGACGCCCCCGGTCATCTTCTTCACCACCGCGTCCTTGCGCGACATCATCGTCGGCAGATCAAACCCCACCTCCCCCGTCCTGATCCCATGCGCGGCGAATTGATGCTTGGCCTCGTGCAGCTTGTGCGTCGAGTCGAGCATCGCCTTGCTCGGAATGCACCCGACGTTCAAGCACGTCCCGCCCAGGTAGGCTTTATCGATGATCGCCGTCTTCATCCCCAGCTGCGCCGCCCGAATCGCCGCCACATATCCGCCGGGGCCGGCGCCGATCACCACCAGATCAAAATTCGTCTCAGCCACGGTGCTCTATCCTTCCTGATCAATTTCAAACGAAACCCGAAGGACATCTCCTTCGGGTTTCGCGTTCTTCTGCCGACTGCCTACTGCTTACTTCAAATCTCCAGCATCAACCGTGCCGGATCCTCCAGCGACTGCTTCACGCGCACCAGAAAGCTAATCGACTCCTTGCCGTCCACCACCCGGTGGTCGTAGCTCAACGCCAGGTACATCATCGGCCGAATCTCGATTTTCTCGCCGATCGCCACCGGGCGGTTCTGGATCGTGTGCATCCCAAGAATCCCGCTCTGCGGAAAGTTCAAGATCGGCGTGCTCAGCAGCGACCCAAATACGCCGCCGTTGGTGATGCTGAACGTCCCCCCCGATAGTTCCTCGATCGCCAGCTTCCCATCGCGCACCGCCGTCGCCAGCCGCTTGATCTCCGTCTCGATCCGCCCGAACGACATCGTCTCCACGTTCCGCAGCACCGGCACCGACAATCCCCGGTCCGTGCTCACCGCGATGCCGAGATTCACATGCTGATGGTAGACGATCTCATCGCCTTCGAGGTACGCGTTCAGCCGCGGGAACTCTTTGAGCCCCATGACGATGGCACGCGCGAAGAAGCTCATGAACCCCAGCCCCACGCCATGCGTTTTTTCGAACGTCTCCTTGTACTTCGTCCGCAGGCTCATCACCTCGCTCAGGTCCACCTCGTTAAAGGTCGTGAGGATCGCCGCGGTCTGCTGCGCCTGCACCAGGCGCTTCGCGATCGTCTGGCGGATCTTGCTCATCTTCACCCGCCGCTCGCCCGAGACGTCAAAATCCCTCGGCGGCGCGTTCGGATCGATCGACATCTTCTCCGTCACGCCTTGCCCCTTCGCCGGTGGCGGCAGGGGGGCAGGGGGGGTAGCAGAGGCAGGAAGCGGCGTCGCGGACGGCTGCGGCGCCCCCTTCGACGGCGCACCCGAAGGCGGCTCGATCACCGGGCCCTTCTCGCCATTCCCTCCCTTGCGCTGCTCCAGATGCGCCAGAACAAACTCCTTGGTCAACCGCCCCCCCGGGGCGCTCCGCGCCAACGCCGCCGCGTCCAGCCCGTTCTCCTGCACGAGCCCGCGCACCGCCGGGCTCAAATCCTCCATCGCCATCGTCCCGGTCGCGCTGGTCGTCTTTGTTGCCGCCGCCGTCCCGCCTGCCGCCGCCGCTTTCGTAGTCGCCGCCCCCCCCGCGCCGCCGGCCTCTATTTCCGCCACCGGGTCGCCCACCGCCACCGTATCACCCGCCTTGCGCTTCTGCTTCAGCACCCCCGCCGCCGGCGACACCAGATCGACATTCGCCTTGTCCGTCTCCAGCAGGCACACCGGCTCATCCTTCGCTACGGTGTCCCCCTCGTTCTTTAACCATTGCAGCAGGATCGCACTCGTCACCGATTCGCCAAGCCGCGGCACTACTACGGAAATTGCCATGATGCATCACCTGATAATGGGTCTGGGCACCGTCGCAAAACATAAAACGTAAAACGTAAAACTTAACAAAGCCCGTTAAGTTT
>JBBRIN010000047.1:0-11041 GCA_038221115.1 Tepidisphaerales bacterium | reverse complement strand
ACAGGCCCGACGCCGGGTGGATGTCCAAAGCAGTCGGAGTTCCCGCCCAAACAAGTGCGTGCAATGTTTGGAGGGGGAACAGCCCATAACCAACCTGATTGACACCCTCACCCGCCAAAGCGTAGCTGAGCGTGTAGCCTGCTGGGTTGAGATCCGTGAAATTCGTCGAAGATCCGTTCCATAGCATGGCGTGGGGGACTATGCCTCCAGTCGGAAAGGCGTAACCAATCTGCTGTAGGCCCGTTGTCGCCTGGGCATACGAAGATGCGTACCCCACGGGATTCAGGTCCGTGGCGCTCCCCGAACTTCCCGTCCAGAACATCGCATGGTCTGGCGTGCGTGCCGCAGCCGCGGTCGCAAATCCTACCTGTTGCGTCGCATTCGAGCCCAACAACTGCGATGTGATGTATCCGGATGTCGGGTGAAGATCGGTGAACGTCGGCGTTGTAGTGTTCCATATCGCGGCATGAACGATCGTGCTGTCCGCGTTCGCCACAAACCCGCCCGACTTGCCGGCGCTGATAGACGAAAGCCTCGACGTTGACCACGTCGGCGGATTCATATCACTGACCGCATAGGCCGTGATTCCCGGCGGCAACTGGCTCGGACTGGCCGACCAGTTGATCGGTGGAGCGGCGGATGCAAATGAAGCGACAGGCGCCGCCGGTATCGCGCTGCTCGACAAGCTCGGGGCCGGCACCAGCGGCGCCGATCGCGACAGCGCCAAAGCATGTGCCTTCGAACCCAACACTGGCATTGCCTTCGTTCGTGGGGACGCAACCGTCCGAGACGTCCCGCGCCCGCCGTTGCTAAACACTGCCGCCGTCGGATGCACCGCGTCCATTCGCGCCACCGGCGCGGGCGGCGTGTAATCTCCAACGGATGTCGATCCCATCCATCCACCACCGCCATCCCCGCCCCCGCCAAAATCCCCAAACCCTCCCGGCTGCTGGATCTCCTCCCCGGTCAGCGCCGCAACCTGCGGCACCCCATCGGCATTAGAAATCTCGCTCGCCATACCCGACGCCCTCATCGACTCCGGCGTGCGATCCACCATCGGGTTCATAAACATCGAATCGGCCGCACCCTCGAACCCGGCGAGCCAGCGCGAGCCTCCCACAACTACCGTAGTTTCAGTGCGCTGCTCAACTGAAGCAGTCCGCTCCACCGTCTCCTGGGGTTGCTGCCGTGCCTCGGCGCCCAGCCCGGCGACGATCCGCCGGGCGTTTTGCATGATCGACTCATCACCCTTCGTCATCCTTGGGTGCAGCACCTGGCGAAACGGAACATCTTCTTCGGCAGACAGCGCACGCGGCCCGACAGCTTCATCGCGCCCGTACTTCACGTCGTCCCATGCTGTCCCCACATCCCCGCGAACCAATGACTCATACGCATCGCCGGCCATCGTCGGCCGCCCGTCTCCAGCCCCCTGATCCACGTTGATCGCGGCACTGCCTCCCTCTCCTAAACCTTCACTCGACGGCAAGAGGCGAACAAATCCGCTGTCGATCGATGATGCCGCGCTCGTGGACGCATCACGCGCGTCGCCGTTTCCTCGCGCCAGCACATCATCCTGAATCAGGCTCCGCGCGCCCTCCACAAAGCTGGACACCCACTTCAGCCCCTCCGGCACCGGCGCTAAGGCTCGCGTCGCCGGCGGCGCCCACCACGCTCGTACCTGCCGTCCATCGATCTCCTCAGCCGGTGCAGCCGCAAATGGCCCCAGCGGCTGCCGCCCCTCGGGCCGAACGCCCTCGTCGCTCCCCATCGTCTGCGAAAACGTCACCCGCGCTGAAGTCGTGGCCGCGATAAACGCCCCCGCCGACACAAGTCCCCCCGGCGTCGCCGCCGGGTCCGCCGATACAAGGGTAGAGTTCGACCCCTTTGCCGCCAGGCTCTCGATGAGCAATCGCGCCGGAATCGATGATCCCCCACTCGTCCCCAGCACCACTAGGGGCGTCGCCCTCACCACCGAGCCTCCGATGTCGGCTCCCGTGACCACCGGCGCCGGGGCAGTGAGCGAACCGGTGAGATGAAGAGGCTTCAACGGCACTGTTACGTTCGCCAGCGCGGTGAACGTCCTTGCAACCGCGCCCTTCTCCCCATCCCGCGCGGCCCAAACGCCTTCATTACCCAAAGCCGCCAGCCGAAGAATCGGCCACACAAAAACCCGCCGCTCAGCCGGCGATGTCGGCGACGCATCGAGCACGCGGAAATTCAAGGTCGCCGGTACGGTTCCCCCGCTTTTCAGATCAATCTCTTTCGTCGGCGCTGCCGGCGCCGGCACCGCGCCGACCACCATAGGCGCATCTTCAACCGCATCAGCCAACGCACCTACCGGGGACGCCTCCACCCCGGCATACGCACCGCGGGTCAGTCCCAGCGCGGCAGCGCCCACCGCCGCCGCGAGGATGGCGCAACGGTTTAACTTCCGGTTCCTCATCAACTCGCCCTCCGCCATGAGCTCCTCCTGCTGCGGAGTCCGCGCTGCCATCCACTAAGCCCTAGTGGACACCGGCGGCGCAGCTCGGCTGCGCGGTCGTTGCGGCTCGCCTGCCTCGTCCTCCGAACCAATTTCTCAACGCACCTGGCCCGACCTCCGCCGGGCACTCAGAGGATGTGGTTTGCCGCACCGCAGCCGTGCCGCGCACGCCATCTCGTGAGCGCGTGCCGCTCGGTCAACCTGTCCCCCGCAACTCAGCCGGTTGATCGCCATCCACTGCGGTATCGGTGAACTCTCTCCTCAATCCCACGGCCCGCAAGCCGGTTACGTCCCGATAATCGATATACCCCGATCGCAGAAAACACCGACTAACCGACAACCCAATGGGCCATCGGCCAGCACGGCAGCCCGCACAGGAAACTTCCGAGCGAAAGAAATGCGCCCGGATTCCCTGCACCGCGCCGAATCATAACAGAACCGTGTTTGCTAAAGCAATGAAATGCTGCGCGAAATGTACGCGAATCCCCCAAACCCCTCATCTTGCCCGGGTGAATTAACATCCCCACGCCGATTGGAACCACCCCCTGCTTCTGAACATCCATCGAACGAAATCAAAAACCGCGCGCAATCCCCACTATTTCCGTCCCTTACGCGGCTTCCGATCCGGGTCCGTCTTCCGCACGTACTTTTCCCGCCGCCGGTCGGCCTGCCCCGGCTGACTGTCCTGTGTATCCCGTTTCATCCTTCACCTCCGCCGCGCGGCGTCGTCACCCCAAGTTCCTCCTCCGAAACATGCACCTCGTTCTTATCCCCCGGCTGATCCGGGTCCGGCTTCCGCGCCGCCGATGCCGCCACGCGCCCCGGCTGCGGCGTCGCCCGCGGTTCCGGCGACATTTGCTTCACCGCCCGCTTCGGATCTCCGCTCCCCGCCACCGCCGAACGCTCATGATGCGCCGCGTTCCGCCCATCCAACGTGCTCTCATACTTGATGCCGATCGTCTGCTCCGCCTCCCCCAGCAGCAGCCGGTTGATCAGCTCCACCCCCTGCATCAGCGCGTGGTCTGTGTTGGACACCTCATACTTCCACATCCCAAATCGCCCGCGCGAGTAAATCCCATGCTGCTCCAGGAACGGGATCGCCTGTGCAAGAATCGCGTCGCGCTCCACCGACGGCGTCGGGTAGCTGTAATCCGCGTGATACACCCATGTGTCGACGATGTCATTCCGATCCGCTTGGCTGATCATCCCCGCGTTGATCAATCCCTGGATCGTGTCTTCCACGATCCGGTCGCCATCCACCGGCTTGTACTCGCTGTAGCTCGTTTCGCAGAGCAGCGAGTAATACTGTTCCTTATTCGGCGTCATGTACGGCGAGTAATTGCTCAAGTACGTCACCCGATAAAACGGGCAGTTGTCCTCCGGGAAATACATCCAGCTCTTGGTCGATGGGCATGCCTGCTTGATCCCGATCCCCACCATGTACCCGCCGCTGTGCTTCAGGCTTGCCGTCGCCTTCTTAATCTCCCGCGGCACCTCGCCGTTCAGAATGTCGTTGCACAGCTTATCCAACGGCATCGCGGTGATCAGCTCGTCGTATTGCACCACCTCGCCATCGCTGAAGCGCACTTCCTTCTTCAGCAGGTTCACGAAATCCAGCTTTTTGTTCAGCGTGAAGTGCTCATCGCCGATCGCCTTCCCGATCCGCCGGTAAAATTCGCCCGTGCCCCCGGACAGCGGGAACTTGAACTGATTGTTCGGCCCCCACCCGAAGTCGTCCGTCCCCAGCACCACGTTCTTGATCGCCCGATTCACATCGAGCACCGCCACCCGCTCGCCGATCCATTCCTTATTCATCATCTCCGGCGGATGCGCCCAAACCTTGAAGTTGTACGGCCCCATGAAGTGTTTCACGATCCCGTCGCCAAACACCGCGTCCATGAATTCCTTAAAGTTCTTCGTGGACTTGTAGTCCCGCTTTGTCTGCGCTTCGACGAGCCCCGCGAGGCACTCATAAGTGACTTCTTTCGGCAAATGCCGGATATTGTTCTGAAACGGATACGGCACCCACCTCTCGAACATGCGCACCCAGCACTCGCGCATGTTCATCTGAAAATCATTCCCCATCAGGTCATCAAAGCACTTGTCGTAATACTTGTAGTGGCTGAACATCACGTGCCCCCCGATGTCCCACGTGAAGCCCGCAGAGTCCGTGAAGCTGCTGGCAAGCCCGCCCACAAACGGACTCCGCTCATAAATGTGAAAGTTCTTGTACCCGAGCTCCTTCAACCGATATGCAGCCCCAAGGCCCGTTGGCCCGGCGCCGATGATGACAATTTTCTTCTGGGGGGTCATACGAACTCCTTCAGCACTCAGCACTCCACTCAGCACGCAGTACGCAGTACTTCTCACGAACCCGGTGTGTGCTGATACTGGTATTCCAATTCCGCCACCGTCAGCGGCTCGATCTTCTTCCCCGACCGACGCTCCGGCTTGCCGATCGCTTCCCCGATCAGCCGCTGCATCTTCGCCACCGTGCTCTCCCATCCGCATGACCGCGCCAGCGCCAGCCCCTTCTCAATCCGCTCCGCCGGCGGGTCTCGCAACATCCGATCCGCCGCCGCCACGAATTCTTCCGCCGTCTTCACGATCTCCACCGTGTCGCTGTACTGTCGCACTACATCCTTCACCGGCGTGCTGATCACCGGCCGGCCGGTCGCCAAGTACTCCAGTGCTTTCGTCGGGTTGATGTATTCCGTCGCCGCGTTAATCGCGAAGCACATCATGTTGATGTCGAATGCCTTGCAATAATTCGGCAACACCTGGTAGTCCCGCCCGCCCAGCCAGAACAGATTCGGCGAGTGCGGCAGCAGGTTTGGGTCCACCTTTACCACCGGCCCAACCATCGCAAACGACCAGCCCGGCCGCATCCGCGCCATCTCGCCGACCATCGCGTAATCCACGCGCTCGTCCACCACCCCGAACCAACCCAGGATCGGCCGCTGCATAAAGTCGATGTCCGGCGGGAGCGTCGTGTTGCCGTCCATCGCCTTGCCGAAGTGCTCCACCTCAACGCCGCACCCAAAAAAATGCACGTTGTCGTGCCGCTGCTTCTTCTTCAGCGACAGCTCATACCCACCGGCGAACACAATATCCGCGTGCTGCATCAGCCGCGCTTCGTTGTCCACCAGCGTCTTGGGGGCGCCGGTGAATTGCGACAACTCATCCATCGAGTCGTACACGATCCCCCGGTTCTTGAAGTACCCCAGGCTCCAGGCCGAATCCATCGGGCTGTAGTACCACAGCACCGGAGCATCAAAGACGCCCTCCCCGTCCTCGTTCATCTCGTCGATCGCTCGCCGCGCAAACTCGCGCAGCTTTTCCGGAAGTCCCCGATTCCGATTCCAGCTCGTCGCCAGATGCGGGCACGCCACCGTCACGTTTGGCATCACGCGATGGAAGTCGAGCCGCGGCTCCGCGCCTTCCGGAATGTCAAAAAACGGTTCCTCAATGAACAACACCGGGTGCTTCTTCGCAAACCGGCTCAGGAACTGCTGCGGCCGTTGCCAGACAAACCCCCACCGCAGATGGCTGAACACCACGATGCCATAACGGTCCGTGCTCTTCGTATCGTCCACCAACACCGCCGCCGTCGGCTCACCCGCCAGCCCCGGCACGGAATCCGTCAGCCGCCCCTTCACCGGCGCGTTCACAGCGGGCGCATGCCCGTTCCCATTTCCGTTCGACCTGCCGTTGCCGTTCGTCCCCGCCTCGCGCGCCACCGGTTCTGACGTCTGCGCGCTCGGCTGAATCCATTCTCCAATCGGCGGCAGTTGCTCTTCGTTCGCTTCGAACGAGGGCGCGCTCAGTTGCTCCAGTTTGCCAATTCGTTCCTCCCCCGACGCCGCCGCCTCCTTGAACTGCTTCACCAGCGGCGTCGCCACGCGCTGCAGAGACCCATCCTGCTGCCGCTTCAACGACCACAATCCCACCTGATGGATCTTCCCCACCCGGTGCGTCAGCGCGCCGTCCCAATCAATCTGATCCAGCATCGGCCACCAGATCAGCCCCAGCACCGGCACGCCCTCCCCGCGCAGCCGCGCGATGTGCTCGATGTTGTTCTCCAGCCAGATCTCTCGATTGATCTGCTGCCCCTCGATGCTCGTCTCCGTCAACATCAGCGGAATGCCATACCGGTTGTAGTACGCCTTGCCGACCCCGTACAGCCCCACCGGGTTCTCCGCGCGCCGCTGGTGGACGCTCTGCCCGTGCATATCCAGTTGCCAGTCGCTGTGCGGGTAGTAATCCAACCCCAGCACGTCGGGCGCCTGCGGGTGCGCGCGAAACCAATCCAGATCCAGATCGCTCAACCCATAGGAGTTCACCCATGAATAGAGTGGGTGATGCGCATCCACTTTTCCCAGTAGCAGGTCCATTACCAGGAAACGCCGCAAGTTCCGCCGAGCCACCTCCGGCTTCAGCGACTCCACCCGCGTCTTGTAGTTCTCCGCCGCATCGCACAGCAGCACCGTCGCCTCCGGCATCGCCCGTCGAATCGCGCGGATTCCCCGGCTTACCCCCTGCACAATCCGGCTTAGCACCGGCATGTATCCCCGCCACTTCCGCGCGTGCGGCGGCCAAAAACCAAAATCCCCGCTGAACAGCGCGCTCACCAGCGGCTCGTTAAACGGGCACCAGATGTTGATCGACGACCGGTACCGCGTGACGATTGCCTCGGCAAACTGCTCCAGCGCTTCGGGAAACTCCGGATCTCCCACCGCCTGCTTCAGCCAGAGTGGCGTCCCAAAGTGCATCACATCCAGCATCAAATTGAGCCCCAGCTTCTGCGCTTCTTCCACCCGTTCGTCCGCGTACCCCCACTCAAACTTCCCCCGTTGCGGCTCCAGATGATGCCACGGAAACGCATACCGCAGATGCCCGATCCCCAGCTCATTCTTCGCCAGCCGGAAATCCTCGCGCCAATACCGGTTGTGCTGTGTCCACTGAAACTGGTCGACGTCCAGGTGCGGCAGAAACGAGCATTCAATCCCCGCCCCCCACACGAACTGTTGAAGCGGCAGCGATGGCGTCCGATCCCCCCGCGCCTCCACCGGCGCCTCGCGGCGCACCGTGTGTGATGGTATCCGTTCCAATTCCTGCGCGATACGACCACTCATACGCGTACTTCCTTCCTGTCAAGTCGCCGAGACTGAAGCCACCTGCTCGCCTGCCTCGCCGCGGGCCACAGACTTCACCGTTCGGCGATCGGTTTTTCGTGCTCACGTCACAGCCCACTTGCCCAGAGCAAATTGCAAAGGTCATGCCTTGGGCGCTCCCAGAAATTGAGCGAATGTGATTGCTTGGCGATGCCCCGATGTGAACAGCCGAATATCTCCGCTGCTAACGCGGGCTCTGCCGCATGGCACAGCGGAAAAATAATAAACTGGCCGCCTCAAGCGCAGCCTGGGCGCAAGAACTGCTGCCGACGATTTGACGCCCGTACCCCTTGCCCCTGTGCGGTCTGGCTCAGTGGTTCGCGACACCCGCCGCCGCACCGGCAACGGCAACGGTAATGCCTCTTACGGATGCTCAATCGTTTCCGTCGGCAGGGTAGCGGTTCTCTCGTCTGCTCCTCCGTGATTGCGCGGGAGCACCCCGTGGACATCTTCTTTCGTCCCTTTGTCAACGGTGCTTTCGCGCGCGTCCGGCGCGTAAAGCGTTGTCGTCTTCGCCGCATCCTGGCGCTCGGATACCGGGCTATCCGTCCCCTCCACCTCAACCCGCCGATTCAGCACCCGCGCGTCCTCCGTATAAGCTCGCAGCACCACCGGCTCAAAGGTCGAGCAACCCTGTACCCGCAAAATATCCGGTTCCACCCCGTGCCCGGTCAGGTAATCCGCCACGCGCTGCGCCCGCAACACCGACAGGTTCATCTTCTGCTCGGCCGTCGCCCCCTCCACAAAGTCATCCAGCGCCGTGTGCCCCTTCACGACAAAAATCTGCCGGTGTCCCTTGATCACCCCCACAATCTGCGCCAGCGCCGTCGCCGCGTCCGCCGGAAGTTCAGTCTTCCCCGCCTCGAACAAAACCCGCGTGCCCACGATGGCGTGCTTGCCCGGGCGAATGCTCTGAACCTCCGGCTCATTGCCCACCGCGCCCTGCGGGGACTTTTCCGTCTTTCCGCCTTTCCCCTCGCCCATCCGCTCGCGCTTCCGGCGCGCCGCCACATCCACCGGGTCCGTGCTGTTGGGGTTCGGCTCCCAGCCAAACCCGCCGCGTATCTCAGCGACCGTATCCAGCCACTGCTCCTGCGCCGATGCGGATTTCGCGTCCTCCTTCTTCGGCTCCATCCCCGGCTTCAGCACCCAAAGGATCACGAAGAACCCCATCATCAGCATGACCAGGTCGGCGAATGTGAAGATCCACTCCGGGCACTCCTCACATGCCGCCGCTTTGCATTTACAAGAGCCTTTTGCCATATGAGTGCTGAGTGCTGAGTGCTGAGTGCTGAGTGCTGAGGCGGAGCTTTCCAACTCAGCACTCAGAACCCAGCACTCAGCACTACATCCCTATGCTGCCTTCGCTAGCGCCGTCTGCTGCTTGCTGCTCAGGAAGCTGAGCAACTGCATTTCGACGACGCGCGGATTGTTTCCCGCCTGGATGCTCAACACTCCTTGCAGCACGATTTCCTTCGCGAACGCCTCCTCATGGCTCTTCACCGAAAGCTTTTCCGCGATCGGTCCGGCGATCAGGTTCTGGAGCATGCAGCCGTACAGGGTGCCAACCAAGGCGACCGCCAGCGACTGGCCGATGACCGATGCATCCCCGCCGAGACTGCGGAACATGGCCACCTGGGCGATGAGTGTCGCCATCAGCCCAAAGCCCGGCCCGAATTTAGCCATCGTGCCGAAGAAGTGCTTGCCGTGCTTGTGGCGTTCCTGCATCGCGTCGATCTCGATGCGCAGGATGCGCTCGATCATCTCGGGGTCGGTGCCGTCGATGGTGAGCTGAAGGCCGCGCCTCAGGAATGGGTCGGGCGCGTCGCGGCTGGCGGCTTCAAGGGCCAGCACGCCGTCGCGCCGTGCCGTCTCGGCGTACTCGACCATCTCCTTGATCGTGTGCTCGATATGGTTGTGCTTGTCGAACAGCCACTTCTTCACGTAATTGGCAACGCCGGTGATCGTGTGAAGGGGCATCGAGAGCATGGTGGCGCCCAGCGCGCCGCCGAAGACCAGAAAGAGCTCTCCCGGCTTAAAATACGCCTCCAGGTGTCCGTGCGAGGTGTGGAACATCGAATAGACGACGGCACCCCAGGCGAGCACCACACCAATGACCGTTGCTAGATCCATAATCGCCTGTAAATGCCGGGAGACCGACCTGGCTCCACTTCCAATGTCGGCTACCCGAGGGGGTTTGCATTACCGGACGGCAGGAATCGCGGGAGGCGTTTTCGATGGTGTGGGAGAAGGTATGTTACAAAATTTTACATAATGTTACACTTTTTGAGTCATTTATCTTAATCTTGTGTATACGCTACAAGTAATTACAAGGTCGATGGTTATGAAACAGGATACATCTCGGCTCATGCCGACGGTGTAACATCGCGGTCTTGTTTCCGGGGCCATCGCAGCCCCTAATAGCGTTATGCCCGACCCTGTCGCCGTCATCACGCTGGTCCTCTGCCGCGATCTGCTCTTCGCGTCGAAGATCACCGGCACCGCAGGGGCGTCGGGCATGCCGATCAAGCTTCTGCGCGACCCCGCGAAACTGGCGGGCGAATCGGGCGGGCGGTTGATCGTGGACCTGAACCAGGACGGCGCGCTTGACGCCGCCCTCGCCTGGAAACGGCAGAGCGGTGGGACGGTCATCGGCTTCGTCTCTCATGTGGACGCAGACACGATCCGCCAAGCCCGCGCGGGCGGGATCGATCGGGTCCTGGCCCGCAGCGAGTTTGTCCGGTTGCTTCCGGAGTTGTTCGTAAAGACCGATTGAATTGATCCTGCCCCGGATTCGGATCGATTACTTCTGCTCAGTGGTCTTGCCCGCCTCGGGCCGGCTGAGCGCGGAGCGCCAGCGCTCATGGCCGCGGAAGGTCAGAGAGGATCTACGCTTGGCGCGCCCGCATCAAGAACGTGCCAGTACAATGCGACGCATGTGGAACTTACCCCAAGCCCGTCGGATGATGATGGTGCTGGTCGCGATCATCTGCGGTCGCGCTGCTGGCCAGCCTCCGGGCGTCGACGCGCGGGCACTGGATTTAGGCATCGCCGGCCATGCGTTCGACCATTTGGGCGACGTCGGCGATCAAGCGGCGGCCGCCGTCGCGAGTGGATCGAACATCATCTACGGCACCGGTTTCGGATGGATGTATGAGGGCATGCGGCCAGAGGCCCAGATGAAGCAGTGCGACGAGGCGACGAGGGCCTACATCGCGTCAGCCCGATCAGCCGGCATTCGCTTGGCGTTCGGGTACATGTGCAGCACGTCGATCGTCAAGCTGGCGGAGTTTGACCACAACTGGCCCGCCGACTTTCGCGCCAAGTTCGCAACGCCGCCGGCGGAGTGGCTGCAACGCGATCAGGAGGGGAAAAAGCTCCCGTC
>JBBRIN010000046.1:0-11212 GCA_038221115.1 Tepidisphaerales bacterium | reverse complement strand
TGAGCTCGGGCTTGTAGTCGAAGCTCTCCATGTGGGAGGGGCCGCCGGCCATGCAGAGATGGATGACGCGTTTTGCTTTGATGGGGAAGTGGGCGGGGTGAATGATTCCCTTGTATCGCCCGGGGGCTTTGGCGGGGACGGCGGCGGCGCGGGTAAATTGCGCGGGGAGCAGGCCGGCGAGGGCGAGGCCACCGAGGCTCAGGCCGGATCGGCCGAGGAAGGTGCGGCGGGTGAGGCGGCGGTGAGATTCTGAGGGATCATACGTCTTGTTCATGGCTCTGCTCTTGATGCACGGCGCTCGCCGCATTATGCATTTCAAAAAACAAACACGGGCGGGACGCCCGTGCCACATGTTAGTACCGGGTGATGGTTTCGTGGAGGTTCAGCACGACACGACAGACGGTGGTCCACACGGCAAGGTCGGATTCGTCGACGTTGGCAGAGGGCGGTGCGATGCCGACGGAGGTCAGCTTGTTAGCGTCGTCTTTATGAGTGCTGTAGTAGGCGCGCTGCTCGGTTAGAAAACGCGCGAGGGAGTCGCGCTCTTTTTGTTTGGGGGAGCGGGAAAGGGTGCGCTGGTAGATGGCCTCGATGCGGGGGGCGTCGGCGGAGGTTTCGGTCATGACCTTGGCCGCGAGCAGGCGGGCGGCCTCGACGAAGGAGGGATCGTTCAGAAGGGTGAGGGCTTGCTGGGGGGTGTTGGAGACGTTGCGGGTGCAGACGCTGTCTTCGCGGCTGGGGGCGTCGAAGTTGGCGAGCATGGGGTGGACGAAGGTGCGCTGCCAATGCGAGTAGACGCCGCGGCGGTATTGGCGGTCGTCGATGCTGGCGATGTATTTGCGGTCGGGGAACTGGATGTTCACATAGTAGCCCTCGGGCTGATAGGGGAAGACGCTGGGGCCGCCGATGTCGAGGGTAAGAGCGCCGGCGGCGGCGAGGGCAGTGTCGCGAACGAACTCAGCTTCGAGGCGACGAGGGTTTTGGCTGGCGAGCCAGCGGTTGGCCGGGTCGAGATCTTTCAGCTCGGGGCGGAGGCTGGAGTTTTGGCGGTAGGCGGCAGAGGTGACCATGAGGCGGACGATGTGCTTGACGTTCCAGCCACTCTCACGGAATTCGACGGCGAGCCAGTCGAGCAGCTCGGGGTGGCTGGGCCATTCACCCTGAGCGCCGAGGTCTTCGACGGAGTTGGCGAGGCCGTTGCCGAAGAGTTGCTTCCAGAAGCGGTTGACGATGGCGCGCGAGGTGAGGGGGTTGTCGGCGGAGATAAGCCACTGGGCGAGGTCCATGCGGGTGAGACGGTGGTCTTCGGGGGCGTTGGGCTGCGGGAGGAAGTGCGGCGCGGCGGGAGTGACGATGGCGCCGCTGTCATCCTGCCAGTTGCCGCGGGGGAGGATGCGGACGACGGCGGGGGCGATGGCTTCGGTGGTGAGGACGGGGGATTTGCCGTCGCGGCAGTCGTAGATTTCGCGCTGGAGGGTGCGCGCCAGGGCGAGGCGCGGGTGATCGAAAGCGGTGCTCGTGAGGAAGGCGCGATGCGCGATGGTAGCGCCGTGGGCCGGGTGGTTGAGTGCTTCGCGGAGTTGGTCGGCGAACGCTGTATCGGTCGGCTTGAGCGCGGCGATTGGGGAGACGGAGACGCGGACGCAGCCGAGGGTGTTCTTGGGAAGCGTCAGCGTGAGTGTGTCGCCGTCGGCGGCGGTGATGGGGGCGTCGAGGAGATAGACGGCGGATTGAGGGCTTTTGGCGGCGGTAGTGGAGGTTTTCCACATGTCGGCGACGCCGAGGACGGTGTATCCGCTACGGTAGCGCTCGTCCTTGTGATCGGCCTCGGCGTAGAAGACGGCAAGCTTGGCGTCAGGCTTGCCCTTTGACTTGAGGGAGAAAACGGGTTGGACGGTGGCAGACTTCTCGGGGGCGCCTTCTTTGGCGACGGTGGCGCCCTTGCGCACGATGCTGCCGGCGTTGGTTGCATGCGGCAAGGCTTCAAGGCGGATGGCGGCGATGGTGCCGGCTTTCAGCGAGAAGTCGAGCTTGTCGGTTGCGCCGACCTTGCCGGTGAAGAGGACGGAGCCATCGGCAGCGGCGACTGACTTGGAGGAGGGGGCGGTGGTCGGGGCGGCGCTGAGGCGTGCGGGAGTGGTCCAGCCGGTTGGGTTGTGCTTAAGGAAGTGGAGCGTGCGGGCGCTCCAGGCGTCGAACTCGGCTTTGTGCTTTGGGTCGGCGAGCGCGGTGAAGGCGAGGGCGTCGATTTCAGCGGTCAGGCGATGTTCACGTTGATGGAGGTAGGGGCTGTCGGCAGTGACTTCGGGCGGGAAGGGGTGATCGTTGGTCCAGCCCTTCAGGTCGGGATTGGGGGTGTAGCCGTAAGTTGTGTAGACGCCCCATTGCTTGACGTCGGCCCAGAAGGCTTCCATCGAGTAGAAGTCTTTGGCGGTGAAGGGGTCGAACTTGTGATCGTGGCACTCGCAGCAGCCCATGGTTGAGCCGAGCCAGGCGTTGGAGACGGTGCGCACGCGATCGGCGCCATACTTGGAGAGATATTCCTTGGCCTGAGCGCCGCCCTCGCGGGTCATCATCGTGAGGCGGTTGAAACAGGTGGCGGTGCGCTGCTCGAGCGTGGGGTTGGGGAGCAGGTCGCCGGCGATTTGCTCGATGGTGAACTGGTCGAAGGGTTTGTTGGCGTTGAAGGCGTTGATGACGTAATCGCGATAGGGGAAGACGTTTTGGTTTTGATCGCCGTGGAATCCGACGGTGTCGGCGAAGCGGACGGCGTCGAGCCAGGGGACGGCCATGCGCTCGCCGTAATGGGGGCTGGCGAGCAATCGGTCAACTTGTTTCTCGTAGGCGTCGGGGGAGTGGTCGTTAAGGAAGGCGTCGATCTCCGGGGGGGTTGGGGGAAGACCGATGAGATCGAGGGAGAGGCGGCGCAGGAGAGTACGGCGATCGGCCTCTTTGGAGGGGGAGATATTCTTCGATTCGAGCGGCTTGAGAATGAAGGCATCGACGGGGTTTTTAACCCAGGCGGCGTCCTTTACCTGCGGTGGCGCGGAACGCTTGGGGGTGATGTAGGCCCAGTGGGGTTCGTACTCGGCGCCTTGCTCGATCCACTTCCTGAGGATCTCGCGCTGCGCGGGCGTGATCGACTTGTGCGAATCGGGCGGCGGCATCTGCTCGTCTTCATCGGTGGACAGAATGCGCTTCACGAGTTCGCTGGCGTCGGGCTTGTTGGGGACGATAGCGGGATCGCCGGACTTGCCACCGGTGAGCGCGGAGTCGCGGATGTCGAGGCGAAGCTTTGCCTTGCGATGATTTTTGTCGGGGCCGTGACAGTAGAAACAGTTTTCCGAGAGGATGGGGCGGATGTATTGGTTGTAGCCGAGTTTTTCTTCAGCGCGCGCGCCAGAACATGCGGCCGCAGTGGTAAATACGACCAGCCAAGCGCGGAAGACGAGGTTTCGTTGGAAGTATCGTGGAGGCAGACTCATCCGGAGTTCCATAGAAAGGAGCCAAGCGTGAGGCGACTTTGAACCGCCTTATCCCATACGTCGTGGAGCGGCGAGTGTTTAGCGCGTTGAGGGTATGACGCGAACGGAAAAAGACAAGGAACAAGGAAACACGATTGTTTGCTTCAGGGCGGGATTAATCCGGGGGTCATTGGAGTTGCGCGGCCGGCGTTGGCTTCGCGAACGACCAGGTCGCGGAGCGCGGCAAGTTTTGACCCCCCTACCATGGTGGTACCCGTGCCGGCGCCGCGGACGAGCATGCCGACGCATTCGTTTCGGGTGTTGAAGATGCCGGCGCCGGTGTCGGCGACGCGAAACGGCGTGGATAGCTGGATGCCAGAGTCCGGCAGGGCGCGTCCTTCGGACGTACCGGCGCTTCCGAGGATATGAAGTTGATCGCCTACTGAAGGATCATGACCGAGGGTTACTTCATTCAATGGACCGGCTTCGACGGCGAGGACGGCGATGTCGGAGGCGGAGTCTTCGAAAATCAGTTCACCGACGCCGGGGCGTCCGTCGGGAAATTCGACGCTTAAGATGTCTGCGCCGGCGATGAGATGGCCGGCGGTGAAGAGAAGGCCGCCGCGGTCGGCGACGATGGCCGAGCCGTTGACGATTCTGGCGGCGTCCAGGTAAATGACATGGAGCTTGCAGACGGACAGCGCGGGTTTGGGGTTGAGCGGAGGCGGTTGCGGGGAGGCGGCGCAGCCGGCGGTGATGGACAGCGCGAGCGCGAGGAGCCGGAATACGCGGGATGATTCAGGAATCAAAATGCGGCATCCACGATTCGCAGGTCGACGGTCGTATCGGGGTTGAGGCGGACTGACTTAATGGTGCCGGTGACGCGCGCCTGTTGGCCGGCATGGACCTTTTCGGCTTTGGCCCGAAGCGATTCGGGACAGACGAGGGTGAAGACGTGCTTTCGCCCGTTGACGCCGGGCGCGTCGGTGGTGGCGAAGACTTCGACGCCGGAATCGGTGAGCTTGATGCCTTGCAGGGTGAGGGCGAGGTCGACGGTGTCGCCGACCATTTCCTTGCTGAGCCACTCGTCGATTTTTTGGCGCTTGTCGCCGGTAAGCCTTTCGCCGGGCTTGGGACGAAGGTTCGGCGGGAGAGCGGCGATGATGGGCTGGACAGAGCCCCAGCGGCGCGGCTTTTCCTTTTGCTCGGCGAGCCGCACCATCTGCTCCATCTCGTCGGCGGGGACGGCGGGGCCGGACTCGACGGCCTCGAGCAACTCGTCGATGTCATCGTGCGTTCGCTGCAGCACCAGCGCCTGTTGACGCCGTGGAGCGGTCGGCTCATCGGGCGGCGGCTCGCCGACGGCGAACGCGCGGTTGAGGGCGATGGGCTTGCCCACCTCCCAGGGCGGCTCGACGCCGCGCACGATGACGCGGACGGGGTGGATCATCTGCTGGATGGTGATGATGCCCTCGCGCTGGCCCTCGGTGTTGACCTGTTCGCCGGCGTGATAGACACCCTCGAAGGCATCCTTGCCGATCGCCTTGCGCGGGGTGATGGTGCCGAGGATGCCGATCATTCCGCGGCGCATCGGCCAGGGGATGAGGAACGTGCCGTGAATTGCATCGACCAGTTCGCGACGCCAGACTTCTTCCTTGCCGACGGCGATCTCCACTTCGCGAAGCTGCTGCCGCGCCTCGGCCAGCTCCTTGCCGAGCTGCACGACGTTGGCGTCGTCGTCAACCACCTGCTTGTGGCGCTGGTCGAAGGCGGCCTTGGCCTTGACGTAGGCGGCGCCGGCATCGAGACGCTCCTGGGCCGTGCTGCCGTTGCGGCGTACTTCGTCCTTGACGCGCTCGGTGTCCTTGAGGGTCGTCAGCAGCGGTTTGTATTGAGGATCGGCCAGCAGAACGTTTTCGGCATGCTGGCGAGCCTGGTCGAGCTTTTGGGTCAGGTCGGTGGCACGCACCTTCGCCTTGGCGCGCGACGCGAGCAATGCCTCAACTTGGCCGATCAAGGTCTGACGGATCTCCGTGGCGGTGCCGCGGAGATAGCTCGTCAACTCCCAGACGCGGTGGCCGTCCTTGCGCTCGATCTTTTGGTCGCGGGGCTTGGGGTCTTCGGCGCGAGCGGGGAAGGCGGCGAGGAGGGCCGCAAGGAGGATGGCGAGGCGGAGGTGGGGCATTGGCGCTGGCATCTTATCCGATTATCCGAGGAACGCTGGGGAGGGGGATGTATTGCGAGAGGGGCGGATACGGAATGCACCGCGGGTGAGGCGCTGGGGCGACGAAGGTCGCTCACGGACGGGCAATTAATTGCTTGACGCTTCATAAGCCGTAGTTAAGATTCGCGCTCGCCCATTCTTTCCGGGGCGTGGAAGAGTGGCTGGCTGCGAGCCGCCGGCGTTGGGTGACCTCGGCCTACATCGCGCTCTATCAGTCATCGGGCAAATCGGGCTAAATCGCTTTATCGCTTCCATTTGTTGCTCTCCCCATCGGCATCCGAGTCGCAACGGCGCGTTATTTCTATTGAAGGGTTTGCGACCAGAGCCCGGAAACCGCATGCCCCGCATCGCCGATCGCGAGCGCAAATGCGGAACTGAACCTTTGACGAATAAGGAGAAAGAAACATGGGTGACGTAACACTTCACGCGAGATCGCGGGCGATCCGAACGGCAGTCCTTTGGATCTTCCTGCTCGCCACCTCCTATGCGCGAGCCGCGGTGACGGTGGTCCCCTTTGGCTCTACGGCGTTTAAGGCGAACCCGACCTGGCAACCGGTCGACTTTCACTTCTTCACCGCGCCGATTGGCGATGCGGGAAACGGCTTCGCCGGCTTTTCGCAGGTTCAGCAGACTTTGTTTCCCGGGCCAGGCTACGGATTCGATCTGAACCACAATGGGGTGATTCCGGGGTCGCAGCCGGTTCCGGGGCCATATGGCAATGTGATGGGATCCGCCCTGAGCAGCCACGGCATCCTCGACCAGACGATATTCACCGTCGCCCAATTCAGCCTCCCGAACGCGGTGTGGCTGGGGTGGATCAACGTGCCGACCGCCTCGGCGCCGATCGGCTCGTCGCCTGATTTCGCGTCAGGTCCGATCATCCCCAACTCAATTCATCCGCTCGTGTTCGCCGGCACCACGAATCGCAACGGCGTTTTATTCGACCCGAACTGGTCCGGTCAGACCGACCCGACGACCGCTTTAGGGCTGGCCAACCCGGGGCAGGGATTCAGCCATCAGCCCTACTTCACCGCCGAGACCTTTGAGTTCGGGAATGGCAGCGCCCTTTCAGCCGACGGCGCGTATCTGCACCAGTTCACGGAGACGGATGCGCTGGGGAACGGCTGGGCCATCAACGCTTCATTCGCGGTTGTTCCTGCCGCGGTCGTCCCGCTGCCCTCTGCGCTGCTTTCATCATTGGCGGTGTTGTTCATGCTCTCCGTGATGTGGGTGGTCCGCGGCCGGCGAAACCTGGTCCTGGGCAGCCTGTAAAACAATCTGCCGGCTCTTTGCGTTTACGCTGCGATCGCCTGCGTTGAGCTTGTCGAACTCGGCTCGACGAGCGCGGGGATCGACCTGACGACTGCGACGGCCGGCGCTGCAATCGCCTTGCTCACGTCATACTTCCCCTGCCCCATCAATGGCATCGCGTTGACCTGCTCCAGCCACCGGTCCCGCAGTTGGCGCGCCGCCGCGACCAGGTCTGGATGATTCTTTCTTTTTCTTCCTGGGCTCACGGGGCGCCTGGCCTGTCGGCTCTTGGGG
The DNA here is from genome assembly GCA_038221115.1 of Tepidisphaerales bacterium. Lineage (GTDB taxonomy): Bacteria > Planctomycetota > Phycisphaerae > Tepidisphaerales > Tepidisphaeraceae > JANXVV01. The sequence goes on along the minus strand of JBBRIN010000046.1, from coordinate 3,979 downwards.
GTTGCCCACTCGTTTGGGTGACCAGAAAGCCGCGGACGGATGTTCGGCGACGTCGGAGCCAGAGCCGCGCCGCGGCGATGATGGGGAGAGTGGCAAAGGTGGTGACGGGGACCGCGTAGGAGAAATCGACCCAGCGCTCCCCCGCGGCGTGGCCTGCATAGTCGAGGTGTCCGGTCTGAAACAAGCGCCATCCGCCCAACATCAGGTTGCCCAGGCCCGGCGGCCTTACCCGCGCCGAGCTGAATCCTTCGGCGTCGCGGCGCAGTCCGTAGAGGCGCTCGAGCTGCATTCGTCCCCGGTTGGACACGGCGATGAATTGCCCGCCCTTGTCATAGCGGACGTAGGTGTCGGAGCTCCAGCAGCTCCGCAGCCATAGCCCCGCCGACACCACGCAGAGCAGTAGCGACAGCGCGATCGCGGCCTTGAGGATGAGGCGGTGAAGGTGGGGCATGGAGGATTGTCGTCGGTGGTGGCATTGTGCAGCCGGCGGGCTGTTCGCGTCCGGTGCATCGGTCCAATCGCGTTTACGCGGCGATCGCCTGCGCTGAGCTTGCCTGCGGTGAGCCCGTCGAACCGGTCGAACTCGGCTCGATGAGCGCACGGATCGACGCGACGACTTTGACGGTCGGCACTGCAAGTGCCTTACTCACATCATACTTCCCCTGCCCCATCAATGGCATCGCGTTGACCTGCTCCAGCCAGCGGTCCCGCAGTTGGCGCGCCGCCGCGATCAGGTCTGGATGATTCTTCTTTTTTTTCCTGGGCTCGCGCGGCGCCTGGTCCGTCGGCTCTTGGGGGTTGCCCTGCTGCTTGTAGCTCGCAAACCAAAGTCCCCCGCTGGCCGCCATCACCACCGCGCGCGACGCAACCCTGATCCGCGGTTTGACGATTCGCGAAGCACCCCGCAAGCGCTTCATCGGCTCCGTCGCCTGCTCCTCGCCCGGCAGCAGGATCGGCATGGCATCGCTCCAATGCGTGCCGGGCGGGATCGGCAGAACCAGCCGATCTTCGCGAATGCTCCCGCCCGTCGTCTGCGAAGGAAACCAATACGGCGTCGTCGTATCCCCGCTGCGAATCCTCCGCTGCCAGAAGATATGCACCCGCTGCTTCCCGCGACTGCCCGATCGAAACGCCAGCGGCACAAACCCCATCGCCTCCCAGAACCGATTCGCCGCGATATCCTGCGCGCACCAGCAGCAGAACAGCCGACACCCATACGCCGCCCGCTCGAACATCACCTTGAGCAACGTCGCCCCGATCAATCCGCGCTGCTTCATCGGCGCGATGTTCATTTGGTAGATGATGCCCACATCATCGCGCTTGAAGTATTGATCGTTGCCGATGCAGTAGCCAATCGGAGTAGGCAGAGGGCAGTAGGCAGTAGGCAGAGCAGAACAATGCGAAGCGTCCTCTTCTCGGCCTTCTGCCTTCTGCCTACTGCCTACTTCTTCAGCCACCAACACATGCCCCGCCCCAATCTTCCCCTCCAACTGCTTCGTCGGCATCCACCCGACCATCTGCGTGTGCTGTTTCTGCAACCCGTCGATGAACGCCAGATCGCTCATCGTCGCGGGGCGCACGGAGACGGAACATCGCGGAACGGGAATGACAGGGTGTGTCTGGTTCACGGATACGGCAACCCCAAATCCACCACCCCCGCCCACATCGCTGCATCATCCACCGCCACGATTCCGTTGCCCGCGCCGGCGGTGAGATGCACGCCGGGGTCGGGGTCTTCGGAGATTCCGTTCAGCGGCACACGCACCGTGGTCGCGCTGGTCAACTCCGGCACGTCAACGCCCTGATACCGGAATCCGAAGACCTCACCGTCGTCCACGAGAATCTGGCTGACATCCATCGACGCGATGTCGATCGGCCGGTCGAACGTCAGGCGCACCTGCGGCCCCTCCTCATACACCGCCGCCACCAGCGTCAGCGCCGCCGCCGCCGCCGGCTGGCCCGCTGCGCGAATGGTCCGGCCACGACTCTTCTGCTTGGCTGGGGGAATTTTGACCATGAGGGTGAAGAATAGTTAATAGTTAATAGTTGATAGTTAATAGTTGGGCTAAAACGGCGTTCAAACGATGGAACCCCAAAGCTCGATCGGCAAGTACAGCACTACTACGGCCTCGCCGACGATTATTGGCGCAGGGTTGATTGCAGGAATCTCGTGGAGTGCGTGCCTTCGGCGTGTTGTTTAAATCTCATGTTTCGATGCCGCCATCAAGAGCAGAGGTAGAACCTCACCACTTTTGCCTTGAATCGACCAATGTGCTAGGCGGCTATACGGCGTCTCGACGGGATTGACTTCCAGCAGGCGAGCGTTGTTTTGCAGCGCCAAGTCAATTAGCCCCGCAGCCGGATGCACGACACTACTCGTCCCCACCGACATGAACAACCTGCACGAGCTTGCCGCTCGCTGTGCCTGCAACAATGCCAGCTTCGGAAGCTCTTCACCGAACCAGACCACTCCGGGCCGTCGTCGCCCTCCGCATGAGCAGCGGGGTGGGTAAACGCCAAACGCCAAGCCTCGCTCTTCGGATTCGATGCCGCAGTCTGTACACCGCCAGACCCAGAGCGTTCCGTGCAACTCGATCACATCTGTGGACCCAGCCGTTTGATGCAGCCGATCCACGTTCTGCGTGATCAAGGTGAATCGCTTGCCCGAAGAAAGTGCATGGCTTTGAAGTTGAGCCAATGCCAAATGACCCGCATTGGGACGGCACTTGGCGACGTTGCATCGACGCTCGTCGTACCAGCGGCTGACCAGTTCAGGATCATTGGAAAATGCTTCAGGCGTGGCAAGATCGGCAGGATTGAACTTGGCCCACAACCCCGTCTGGGCATCACGAAAGGTGGGTACGCCGCTTTCAGCCGAGACGCCAGCGCCGGTGAGTACAACGATGTGGTCGGCAGAGCGAAGTAGTTCTAGTAGCCCGGAATCTGGCATTGTCATGAATTCATCTCTCAGGCGACGCCTCTTGAAGCCGACGCAGCGGCTGCATCTCATTGGAGGCTGCTTGGTTTTTCAAAACTTGAAGCTGTCCGATGGCCAGCAGAGGCCCAAACAAATCGCTGCTTCATGATTCACCGCAGCGACCCAATACCTCTGGTCGGACACGCCGAATCGTCCGTTTTACCTCTCGCACCAAGGAGGCCGACGCTTTTGGACCGAGCAAAATACGGCGCACGGCAAATTTTGGCAGGGGGAGGCGGAACAAGCGGGGCTGAACGAAGTGGCGAAGCCATTGCGGCGCTGGTGAGGAAGCGAAACTGGCACACAAGACGATGGCCTTCATGCGAGACGGATGCGCTGCGGCCATTCCCCCTCAAATGGGTCCTACGCCACGGCATTATTTTTTCCACATCACAAACATCCCGACTGCCGCCACCAGCATGACCACGGTCGCCCGCCACCCCATGAAGTGCAGCCACCGTCGAACCAGCACGAACTTGCCCATGACCCTCTGGTTCCGGGCCATCAGCATGATAACGGCCATGACCGGAACTGCGACCACGCCATTAATGACTGCCGACCAGAACAACGCTCTTATCGCCGTGACGTGGACGAACTTCTGGACGAATGGGAAGTTGATCGCCAGACCGATTAAGGTCGCCGCTGCCAGCACCCCCTAGAAACCCTTGGCATCGAGCGGCTTCCGAGCGAATCCCGTGGGCCACTTGAGAGCTTCCCCCACGGCATAAGCCGCTGAACCGGCCAGTACGGGAACGGCGAGTAACCCCGTGCCGACGATCCCCAAGGCGAAGAGCGTGAACGTCGCCCGTCCCGCCAGCGGGCGCAGGGCTTCGGCGGCTTGAGAGGAAGTTTCGATGTCCTTGATGCCGTGCGCATTCAGCGTGACCGCCGCCGAGAGGATGATGAAGAAGGCGACGGTGTTAGACAAACTCATACCTACGTAGGTGTCAAATCGGATACGGGACAGTTGCGCTCGGGCCTGACGGGGTTCCGCCCTCAGCG
>JBBRIN010000045.1:0-11289 GCA_038221115.1 Tepidisphaerales bacterium | reverse complement strand
TTCGCCACCTTGGCCGCATCCGCACCCTTCTTCCGCATGGCGTCGTTGTATGCCGCGGCAGCCGTTTGCGTGGCATCTTTCTTATCCGTCTGAAATCGCTCCAGCCGCTTCTTCAGCTCATCGTATTGCGCGCTCTGCTGATGCGGCGCGCCCAGCACATGGTTCGTAAACGACTGATCCGTCGACAGATTTCCCGAAATGGGATTGACCGTAAATGCCGCGGCCAAACGCTGGTCCGCCAGGTTCGGGTTGCTCGGATTCTCCATCGCCTGCATCGGCCGACCATTCACTTGCGACGGTGCTCCGTTTGCCGCGGCGCCAATTCCCCCCGTGTTCAACTGCGGCCCCGCCGGCAACTGCCCGTTCGGAAGCTGCGGCCCACCGCGCATCTCATCCCGCATGCGCTGGAAGTCCTTAAAGTTCATGTTCACGCGATCCAGCGGGTTCTGGTTCGTCAGATCGTTCGACCCCAGTTGCCGAATCCCCGTCAGCGGCGACGCCGACAGAAACGTCTGCGTGTTCGACGCCGCATCCACCGGCCCTGGAAGGATCAGCTCACCCGGCTTCGGCAACGTCCCGCTCGGCGCCGCGTCCAGCTGTGCGCCCAGCCGCGCATCATTCGGCTGCACCACGATCGGCACCGATGGAATGAAACCCGGCTGGTTCTTCGCCTGCACAAACCCCGGCTGCGCCGGTGGCGCAAAACGCGACTCCGCGTAATACGCTTCCTTCCCATTCGGGACCGGCGGCGGTGTGTTCGACGCCCCCACCCCCGCCGAGTCGCGAATAAAATTGTCCGTCGTGCGCCCCGCCTGGAATCCCCGGAACTCGTTCGGGTCCGAGTACGGCACAAACCCGCGAAATGCCGCCCCTTCGCGGACGTTCCCGTTGATCACCTGGTTCCCATACACGCCCACGCTGGGCGCCGGCCGATATGTGTTCGTCCCGCCGCTCCCAATCCGGTTATTCGCGTCCAGCACGCGCCCGTTGGTCGGCTGCTGCGACTGAGCGCCTGCCCGTTGCGGCGCCATCATCGCCGGCAATCCCGCAATGGCCGCCGCCATCAGCCATTGGGCCCGTCGCTTCATCTGCTTGGCTTTTAATGAACTGTTGCGTTTCATGATGTTCAACTCCAAAACGCCCTTCCGCGACGGCGACAACGCCCGCGCCGCCGGCCTATGCCACTGCGGACGCCAAACGCCTGCCCACCGCTCATATCGGCTTCACATCAGTATATCGCGGAACCCCCGCCACTTTCGAGGGATAAATCCAACCACACCGCCCGCCCAAACCGGGCCCAAGCTACTGGCGCAACGTTCCGCTCCCATTATTAGACCGCCAACAGCCTCAAAAGTTGCGACTCCCGCAATTTACCGGACCGCGATCCACCCCCTTGAATCAGCACCTTCACCGCTTCCACGGCCCCGTCCCGCTCGGATCAGTCTTTCTCGGCTCCGCAAAAATCTCCTTCAGCCGGTCCGGAAGATCCCCCACCGCCAACGCCGGGTTCTTCTGATACGGCGTATATAGCGGGTCCCCGATCATGGTGATCATCCAACTGCTCATCGGCGTCGTCTTCCAGTACACCTCCGCCAACGTCAGCTTCCCCGTGAACAGCAGCGGGAAAAAATCATCCGCCCGTGGAAACGCGCTCAAATACGGCTCCGCCACCGCGCCCAGCGTCGCCGCCATCCCATCGTTCAACAACTCCCGCGCCCAGCACCGCGGGTCCTCGCGCCGCAGCGTCACCATCGTGAAACTCGCCAGATGAAAACCCACCGCCCCCGGCCGAAATTCACACGCCGGCACGTACCTGCTCACGCTGTACCACCCCATGTACACCGCCACATCGCTCACCGCATGCGCCGCCATCACCTCCGGCCGGTCGTCCAGCACCATCGACAGCTTCGTCTTCGCCTGCACCAGGTCCGCCAGGTCGCGCAGCGTCTGGTCATACATCCCATACGGGTCCGGCTTCCCCTTTGCGTCCATCGCTGGAATGCCCCGGCTGTCGATCACCACCTTCCCCTTTAGCCCCTCGCTCTCCGCCCGCAGCGACGCCAGGATGATCTGGCTCACCGTGCCCGTCTGCGCCCCATCCAGCCGCATCGTCATCACCACCGGCAAGTGCGCCACGCCCACCCCATAGTGCAGCGGGTTGTTTATCCAGTTCGAACGCGGGTAATCCCACCACAGCATCGCCAGCTCGCTGTCGAACGCCGCCCCCGTGTTCTCCGTCTGAAAGTAAGCAATCTGGCTCTGAAGCAGCCTCCCAAACTCAAACGGCCCCGAGTTTTCCCGCACCATCTCGCGCAGCGCTCGCCGCGCGCCCGCTTCGAACCGCCGGTCTTGCAGCCGCATCAGCTCCGCCCGGTACTCCACAAACTTCTGCACGCCTTGCGTGCTCGCCTGCGATGTCGGTTGCGTCGTCGTCCCGGAATTCAGCAGATGCCGCTCCACCATCCCCGCCGGCCCCACCAGCGCCGCCAGCTTTTCCACCGCCAGCCGCAACAGCCGCTCCCGCTCCGCCGGCTCCACGGTCTTGTTCGCCTGCGTCGTGATCGCCTTCAGCGCCGCCTCCGCACGCCGCGCTTGCGAATCCAAATCCGCCCCCGCCTTCGCCTGGAACGTCGCATCGATCCCCGCCGCCGCCTTCTCCATCGACATCACCATCGGCTCCACCTGCGCCGGCAACTGCTTTAACTCACCCTGCTGCGCCGCCAGTTCCTCCCGATCCTTCGCCGTGTTCTGTCGCGCCGAAATCCGCAGCGGCACCCCGTAAAACGTCACAATGCATTTCACCTTCCGTTCCAGCCCGTTGCTGCGCAGAAACTCGCGCACCACCGGAACCACCTCCCGGTCATAAACATCCGCCGACATCTCCTCCGTAATCGGCAGGTTCAACTCCAGCACCCGCCCCGCCGGCACCTGCCGCTTCTCCGCGTAGAATTGCGCCAGCGTCCCCCCCTGCCCCACGTTCTTGTTCGCAATCAACAGCAGCTCATCCGCCTCCAGCGCGCACGCCCGCTCCACCCCCATTAGCGCCCACCAGCACCACAACAGCGCGAACAGTCCCCCGCGCGCCCCTTCTCGATGGCCGATCTTCTGCGTGCTGCGGCTCCGGTGCGGCATTACTTCAAATCAGCGTGGAAACCCGGCGCCCGCCCGCGCCGACTCAATCCCCCTTCTTGTCCGACGACCCCGATTCCTCACCCTTGGGGGTCACCCCCGTCAGCTTCGGCGGCGCCACCGGCGTCCGAATCTGCGGCTGATTCGGAATCGCCTGCTGCGCGCCCCGTAGCGGATCGTTCGGCAACTGCTGCTGCTGCGCCTGCGCCTGCTCGATCATGCTCACCAGCGCCTTGATCTCCCGCAACGACTCGGGGCTCCCCCACATCAGCACCCAGTCCACGTGCCAGTTGCATCGCTCGAATGCGCACCCCTCCAGGTGATAAACCGTCTCCCGCAGCACCAGAGTGCATGCGACGAAGTTGCAGCGGATAAACGCCTGACCGCTGATGTACACCGTCTGGTTGATAAACGTTTCGCCTTCGTGCTTGGTCAGCAGCATGGAGCAGTCTCCGATGGGGTAATAATGAATCTCGCGCGCCTTCGATCGCCGCAGGCACTCATCGCCGCGCCGCATCCTGCCATCGCTTCGCGGCACTGTCAAATTCCAACCGGTGAAGCCCGATAATCAATCGCGCGTCGGGTTCCAACCGATGCCTCGCCCGGCAACCGCAATCCTCGGCTCCGGGTCGGTAGCTACCGCCGCCTCCCCCAGAAGAAAGCTGCACGAAGGCATTCTTCAGCCTCCCCGACGACTATAATAGGGTGATGAAACCGATGAACACCAAAGCCCGTCTGACGAGCCTCATCCAATCCGACGTCGACGCCGGGCGGCGGGTCAAGTGGCTCGAAATCGACCTCACAGACCGCGCAAGCCTCATCGAAGAAATCCTCAAGCAGCGCGGCCCTCTCGCAAAGGTCATGAAAAAGAGTGGCATCGACGTCGCCCTGCCGACATTGAACGGCGTTCCACTCCGCTGGGATGCGACGGTCACTCAGACAAAGGTGAAGTAGGGAGCACAAAATGACAGAAATCGCCACCACCACAACCGACATCGTTCCCGCATCGCCGCACGACGAAGACTTGTCCAGGCAGATCGAGCAATCCATGGAGCGGCAGCCCGATGAACGCATCAAGGCGGTTCGCGTCTACGACGACTACTACCGCTGTAACTGGTGGGTGCAGGACAAGACGCCCCATGCCTTGTGGCTCGTCACCGGCGTCATCAGAAGGAGCCGGTTCCTCCGCGTCACCAAGACCGGCGACGGACTGCTCATCGACGACGTGAGATAGATAGATTTATTCGACACTTATAATATGAAAGTAACGGTCGAGATTTCAGAATCTGAGCTGGATGAAATACGCCGCTATACCGGTGAGCCCAAGAAGGGGCCCGCCATCCGCAAAATGGTCATCGACGCCCTGCTGCTAAAGCGGCGCGAAAAGATCAGCCAAAAATTCCTCTCCGGATCGTGGGGCGTCGAGCTTGACGGCTTTGAGGCCGGTCAAGCCGCCGATCGATCGGCGGCGGAGCATTAAGTTTTCTTGCACTACCGTACTTAGTACGGTAGCATACGCGCGTGAAGTTGACCTTCGTTCAGACGACCGCGTTCGCTGCAAAGGCCAGACAACTCGGTTTCACGGACGAAGATTTTCAGGTGATCGAGAGCGAGTTGTTAAAGAGCCCTGCAGCCGGGGCGACGATGAAGGGGACCGCCACGAGCGGAGCTAACCATGGAAAAGCGGACGAAGCCCGCTCGAAAAACGAAGCGGTATACGGGGCGCCGCGTGGCCGAGGAAATGATCGAAGCCATGACGGAGCTTGTCGAGAGCCTCGAAAGCGGAGAACCCCTCACCAGGCGGTTCACCGTGCGCACCGTCGAGCGGTTGCCCACTCCAAGCGCCTACGACGTGAAGAAGATTAAGGCGACGCGGGAACTCCTAGGCGCCAGCCAGATGATTTTCGCGCAGCTTGTCGGCGTGTCGCTCGACCAGGCCCAATCCTGGGAGATGGGGCGTCGCCAACCGTCGGCGACGGTGCGGCGATTGTTCGACGAGATCCACCGCGACCCATGGCACTGGCGGGCGATCATCACCGGCCAAGAGGCAATGGCGGGTTGACAAGCGAGCGCCGACGGGCGGTCTCCATCCCGGCGACCTCACCGCATCAACGCCACCTCCCTCGACCTGCTGATCGCCGCCCTCACTCTGAGCCACAGGGCGATCCTCATGACATTCGACGATGACTTTCAAAGCATCGCGCAAACCTGTGACATGCAAATCAGTCTCCTCCGCCGCCCTACCGAACGGGAATAGAGCGGCATCCAGCTCAACCGTATCTCCACCGCCCGTGAATCCATAAGAAGCACGCACCCCACCAGATTTCATTTGCCTCCACCGCCCCACAGGGAGACAATGTAACCCAGCTCACCCGATCCCCGATCGGCCTGACATCTCATTCCGGAGGCCAACCATGAAATCCATCCGCCGCATCCTCCTCGTCCTTGCCGTCCTCCTCATCATCGCCGGCGTCGCCGTCTACCTCTACCTCGACCGCATCGTCAAGGTCGCCGTCGAACGCCAATCCACCAGCTCCCTCAACCTCATCACCACCCTCGACAGCGCCCACCTCGGCCTCACCGGCGGACACGTGAACCTCAACCAACTCCAGATCGCCTCCCCCCAGGGCTTCACCGCCCCCCACATGTTCCAAATGGGCCAGCTCGGCGTCGACGTCAACTACGGCCAGCTCCGCTCCGACCCCGTCCGCATCAAAAAAATCCTGATCGACGCCCCCAAGTTCGTCATCGAACAGGTCGGCGGCAAAATGAACTTCAAGGCCGTCATGGACCAAATGCCCAAGACCGATGACACCAAGCCGATGAAGGTCATCATCGACGAGCTCTCCGTCAACAACGCCACCGTCACCCTACACCTCGGCAACCTCCCCGGCCTCGGCGACATGAAGCCCATCGACGTCACCGTCCCCTCCATCACCCTCAAAAACATCGGCAACGCCGACAACGCCCAGAACGGCGCCGCCATCAAAGACGTCGTCATGCAGGTCGCCACCGCCCTCGCCGGCAAGGCCGGCGACGCCGCCAACCTCCCCGATCAGTTCAAGAGCATCCTCCAAAACAACCTCAACGAAGTCGCCGGCAAGCTCGGTGCCGAGTTCAACAAACAACTCGCCGGCATCACCACCCAGGTCCAAGGCCAGATCCAGGGCCAACTCGACAAAGTAGTCCCCGGCCTCGGCAATCAAGTCCTCCCTAAAGACCTCACCAAGGACCTCAACAAAAACCTCGACCCCTCCAAAGCCGTCGGCGACCTCCTCGGCGGCAACAAAGACAAAGACAAAGACAAGAAAACGAAATAAACCAAGACCTTCAACTGCATCTGTCCGTAGAAACAAGAATTATTTAGCCGGCCTCGCTCGCCTGCGGTGAGCGCAGTCGAACCGCGAGCCGCGTCCAGCGACGTCCCACTTCGAGCCGCTTCCCAACGCTAAGCGTCTTTGATTCTCAACACGTATGCGATGAAACTCGATCGCGCGACAGGGAGACGTTACGACAATCGAGCGCACGCCTGAAGACTCGCGACCGCGAACTACGTCAATTCCAACGGCCCCCCCCCGCAAAACCCCGGATTGCCAAACTTATCGATCCGGTGCCCAAACCCATGCGCCAGCGCCAACAACAGCCGGTTGTGCGGCGTGCGCTTGTACTTGATCGACCGCCCCATCTCAAAGTCCAGCCCGTTGCCGACCATCACGAACGGAATGTCGTTGAGCGTGTGCGTGTTCCCTTCGCCCAGTTCGTTGGTCCAGACGATCAGCGTGTTGTCCAGCAGGCTCCCTTCGCCGCCGGGCTCGGGGGTTTCGGCCAGGCGCTTGGCCATGTAGGCCATCTGCTCGGCAAACCACATGTCGATCTTCGTCAGCTTCTCCTGCGCCGCGAGCTTGTCGTTCCCCTCGTGCGACAGCGCATGGTGCCCTTCGCTGATGTCGAGCCACTTCATCCGCGCTCCCCCGACCGAATTGGTGTACTGGAACGTCGCCACGCGCATGAAGTCCGCGGCAAACGCGTTGATCATCAGGTCGATCTGCGTCTTGCTGATTTGCGGCATGTTGTCGTTGTCCCGCCGCACCCCCGGCTCCAGTGGGGGCACGGCATGCCCGGCCGTCGCGCGCGACTCCTTCAGCTCCTCTTCCATTTCCCGCACAAACGTCGCATGCTCTTCGAGCAGCTTGCGGTCGGCGGATCCAACCACCGCGCTAACCTTCTTCAAATCGTCCTTCAATCCGTCGAGAACGCTCGACAGCGCTTCCTGATCCTTTGCCCGCCCATAGAGCTTGGCGAACATCTGATAGGGATCGTCGATCGGAGTGATCGGCTTGTTCGCGCCGGCGTAGGACCAGCGCGTCCATGTGTCCGCCCGCTCGGGGACCATCACGCCAAACTCCAGCGAGCCGAAACGCGTCCGCGTGGCCGCATCCTTGTGGAGGAAGTTCTTGAGCTCCTGGTCGATGGAAATGCCCTTGGCCCAACCGGCCGGTGTATCCGACCCGCCCTGGATATTACCGGGGAGCAACTCGATTCCCGTGAGCAGGCAGCCCATGCCGCGCATGTGCGAGTCGCCATCGCCGCGGACCTGATCGCAAACCCCGTTGAGGATGAGCATTTTGTCCCGGAATGGCTCCAGCGGCTTGAGGATTTCCTTCAGCTTGAACTCCTCCCCTTCCTCATCCGGCCAGAAATTCTTCCGCACCACCCCGTTGGGGCTGAACATGAAGATGATCCGCTGCTTTCGCTGCCCCTGATTCGCAAACGCCAGGCTCGGCAGGTTCAAGACGAACGGAATCGCCGCCGCGCTGATCCCAAGGTCTCGGATGAACTCACGGCGGGTACGCGACATCTAAACTCCTTTGGGTCAGCGGCCATTCAGCCGGTAAACGCTGATTCAGCGCCCGGTGGCGGCGCCGACCGATTCCGGCGCTTCTTGGCCGCTCGCATCCGAAGCCGCGGTTACGGCAATCGCAACGATCAGCTTTTTGACGCTATGACCGCTTTCGGCAAACGACGCTTGCAATTGCCGCGGTTTGTCCAGCCCATACGCACGCACCGGCTGTTTCACCAGATGCTGGAACATCTGCTGGCAGAACGCCGCATGCACTTCCTCACTACCGGCCAAATACGCCCCCAGTTGCCGGGCTCCCGTGAATTCCACCGTCGGCCCGGCACGCGACTCATAAAACCCCGTCACGTCCAGCCCTTTCCCATTCTCTTCGGCCCGAAATCGCCCCACCGCATCAAACTCCTCCAGGGCAAAGCCAAGCGGGTTAATGACGCCGTGACAAGCGACGCATGAGGCTTGGCTGGTCTGAAGCGTAATCCGCTCGCGCGTTGTGAGGCCGGGATGCAGTTCCGCCGCGAGGGGCGTAAAGGCGTTGGGCGGCGGGCGCAGCGTGATGCCAAGCAGCCCTTTCCCAATGAACACGCCCCGAAGGATCGGTGAGCTTTCAGCCGCGTACGCCAACGACGACAAGATATACGGATGAGTCAGCACGCCCGCCCGTCCGCCCGGGCCCAGCTTCATCTTCGCAAACCCACCGCCGGCCGGGGGCTCGACCCCGTAAAACGCCGCCAATCGGCCGTTGACGAAGTATTCATCCGACAAAAGCAGTTGGCGGAAATCCGACGCCGCGCTCCATACGATGTCATCCAGGAACAATTCGAGTGACGTCCGCAGATCGGCGGACAAAGCCGCGTCAAACTCGGGAAAGCGCTTGGCGTCCTTTGCCAGTTCCGGCGCCGGGTCCAGTTTCAGCCACGCCAACAGGAACCCACGGACCTTCACTTTGACGCGGGGATCGGCCAGCATGCGCTCCGCCTGCCTCGAAATCTCCTCCCGGCTCTTCAGCTTGCCCGCTGCCGCGGCATCAAGCAGCGCCTGGTCCGGCGCCGAATCCCACAGCGTCAGCGCCAGCCGCGACGCGACCGCCCAATCGCCACCTCCATGGCCATCCGCTTGATCCATCGCGCCCGGGTAAAGAAACCGCGGCGACTTGAGCACCAGCAACACGATGCGCTTGACTGCAAACTCCACATCCGGTGCCGACTCAAACTGGCGGTCCACGTACCACACCTTCTCGGCCTCGCTCAAACGCCGCCGAAACGCCCGCTCGGCGAATTTCCTACAAAAAACCCGCAGCTTCGCACCGCGATCAGATGCGTCGTCCGACACTCCCGCCAGTTCCGACAGGTGCGCGATCACATATCCAGCGCACTCCAGTGCCCCATCTGTCGTGGCGCTGACCCATTCCCGCGAGACCGTCGTCCCGCGCTCCCAGCCATAACTCCGATCATCCGGCGGGAAAGCCGTCTCCATCACCGCCACCTCGGCGGCTTTGACTGGCGACAAAAGCCTCGCCGGGATCACCTCCTCCGTCCGCCGCGGCAATTTCCACAGCAGTTCGACCGAAGCCGCCGTCGGCTTGGCGCTCAAAAGCTTCTTCTTATCCAGTTGCTTACCCTTGATGAATTCGAGCCGAACCGAATACTGCCGCCCACCCAGCAGCAGGATCGAGCCACGATACTCCGTGTCCGTGCCGGATTTCACCATCGCGTCGATCAGCGGCCGCTTCGTGTCGTTCACCCACAGCCGTACCGCGTGATCCGACCTCACGATGAATTCATAAACCCCCGTCTCCGGCGCCAAGACCGAGCCGTCCCAGCGAATGCTGAACTGGTTCGGATTGAACTTCCCATCCTCCGTCTCCCCATCCGGGCCGGCCGCGCCAAAATCAAACTTCACCTCCGGGTCCACCCGGCTGATGAGGCCCGCGCCGCCCCGGACATCGCGCCCGCTGAAATAATCGCCGCGCAGCCCGCGCTGGTCATCCACCTTCGCGACCGGCCGAAAGCTCCCGATGAGGTCAGCCACACAGTTGCGATACTGCCCCACCGTCAGGTGCGATAACTCCACCCGCGGCGGGTTCAGCCGCGCAATGGCATCCGCGGAATAGAACGAGTCATGAATATACGCCGCGACCCTCCCAGCCTCCTCCCCGGTACATTTCTCGTCCTCATCATCCGGCATGGTCCGGCCGATCAGCCCCGCCAATTGGGCCGGCGACTTCCCCCCGACCAGCGGCTGCGGATACTTCTTTGTCCCCTGCCCCGCCGCTCCATGGCAGCGGGCGCATTGCAGCTTGTAGATCTCCTCCCCCCCAGCCTCCTGTCCGCCCGCGACCGGCAAAGCGCATAGGACCAGAGCCGCCGCCAGAATAGATGTCAACAGAGTGAATTGCATGAGCCTGATGATGTCCTATACGCCCATCGACCCCCGGCGGTTGAAGTACCGCAGCGAACGGGCACCGGAAATGAGCAGCAAGAAGGCCGTCAGAATGGATGAAACCACGCATCCCCAGTTGCTCGGCCAGCTCCAGCATCCACTCCGGCAGCGCGTCAGCGGGGCCGGGCATCGCCAGATCGCGCGACTAGATGTCTTTCCCCTTTGTGCCTTCGTGCCTCCGTGCCTCTTGCGGCATAGATATGAAACCGCTCCCCGACGATCCGCGTCGCCCGACTGCGATGCACTGCCTAATTGGCCGAAAATAACGGCTCAGTGTATATTCCCGGGTGTGCTTCACCACGCCATCACTCCTCCTGCGTTAGACGACGAGCAGACACTTCTCGACGAACTCTTGCGGCGAGGGAGTCCCGATGACACGATCCCGCAACTCGCGCGTGATCTGCGTGCGATCGCTCAGGTTGAGTCCGTTGTAAGACGACGGCACACCACGCACGAATTGATCCTGAATGACTCCCGCGCCGCTTCCCATCTCGCGGAGAACTCGATCCAGCTCGTCGTGACCTCACCCCCTTACTGGACGCTGAAGCGGTACAACGAATCGGATGACCAACTCGGGCACGTCACCGACTACGATGCCTTTGTCGAATCGCTCGATGCCGTCTGGAAACACTGCTATCGCGCGCTAGTCCCCGGCGGTCGGCTCGTCGTCAACGTGGGCGACGTTTGCCTGTCCCGCAAGAAGAACAACGGCCGGCATACGGTCGTTCCATTGCACGCAACCATACAGGAACATTGCAAGCAGATCGGCTTTGACAACCTCGCGCCGATCATCTGGCACAAGATCGCCAACGCCAACTACGAAGTATCGGGAGGAGGTGGATTCCTCGGCAAACCGTACGAAC
>JBBRIN010000044.1:0-11315 GCA_038221115.1 Tepidisphaerales bacterium | reverse complement strand
TACAGGAAGGGCTCGCTGTTGGTGAAGTCGGGGTTTCCGAAATGGAAGGTGCTGATGGCGGCGTAACCACCGCGCTGTAGCGAGTCGTCGAGGTACAATCGCACCAATTCTTCATTCTCGCCGAACTGCCAGACGAGGTGGCCGGCGGATTTTTCGAGCGGCTGCAATCGCTTAGAGCGGTACTCCTCCCACGAGACGACGCCCTTCCCTGAGAGGGCCGCGCCAAAATCGGTGCCGGCAGGGGCAATGACGTCGCTCGTGTGACTGTAGGTCCCTAAGCCGGGGACTTTCACGAAGGTGCCGTACTCCTCATTGGCGACGAAGAATTTCACGGGCACGTTTGCGGCGTCGGCGATGGCCTGGGCGCGCTCGATCCAACCGGGCTTGGAATTCTTCGCCCCCCAGAGGTGAATGCGCAGGGAACGGGCCAACTCGACGGCTTCCGCGGGGCTTCCGGTTCCGTGCGCCTGGACCTGAGCCGTGAAAAGCTTCAACCCTTCCGGCAAAGGCGGGCGCTTCGCCAAGGGCTTGGGCGCGGCCGGGGCCTCGTTTAGCGCGCTCAACGCCGCCAGAGCATCCAGTACGTAGAATGTCGCGAGTGGGTTGCTCGCCCAGCCCGGTCGATCGCCAAAACCGCCATCGACGTTCCAGCATGACCGCAGGTACGCGACACATTCAGCCGTGCGCGATGGTCCGGCGCTCAGCATCGCCAGCGCGCGGCACGCCGCGTGCGTGTATCCGGCGTCATCGACTCCCGCGAACGGGGCGTTGGGTTGATAGGTGAAACCCCCACCGGGTAACTGGCACGCCTGAAGCCATCGGACCAGCTCGTCGCGGTTTTCCTTCTCCCGGCCCAGAGCAGCGAGGGCCTGCAATCCCCACCAGGTGTTCGTCACGTGGCCGTCGCTTCCCCGGTCCTCCGCCAGCGGAGTATTGTTGAAGCTGCCGTTGGGCCTTCGTCGCTCGTCCAGGTAGTTCACGAACGCCGGCTGCAAATCTTCAACGGGCATCCCTAGTAATTTTCTACAGATGAACGCCGTCACCTGGCCGCGAAACACCGGCCATTCATGAGGTTCATACTGCTTCAGATAAACCGTCGGTTTCGTCCACGCCGCCACCTGGGCGTTGAAGCCCGAGGGGTCCTCGCCGAGCCATATCAAGCTCTGGATCTGCTGATATTCAAATTCGCGATGCTCCTGCTCGAGCTTCTTCAAGCGCGCGGGATGATGCTCGCGAACCCACGGCGCGAGCTTGCTCTTCTGCGGCGCCTCGCGCCCCATCGCCGCGTAGACGCCGATCGCGGCATAGGTCGGCGTTAAATGCGAGCGCTCCTGATCGGCCCACCCGTAGCCGCCATCGGCCTTGGCGAGCGATCGCAAGTAACCAACGACCTTCGATTGCCAACCCGCGTCACCGGCGACTTCGGCGAAGAGCGAATCGGCGGCCACGGCACCCATTCCGGTAAGGAGCACCGACTTGATCATTGACCGGCGACTGAGCCTGCTCATCGGAAACCCTTGGTTAAAGTCGTGCGATCATGTCCCTCATTGCCGGCCCCAAATCGCGACCCATGCCTTCACCGACGCCGGCCACGCGCATGACGCCGGACTCCAGCACCCGGCGCGCCTCATCTTTCAATCCGAGTTTTACCAGGACGCCGCCCAGGACGTGGTATGTGGCGAGATGGGCTGGTGATTTCCCGTTGGCGAAGCGCAGGTGTTCAGCCGCTTCCCGGAGGGCGTCGTCCGTCCCACCTTCCTCGGCCAGCTTTTTCCCCAGCGCGAAGCGGCTCAGCGGATCGTTCGGATCCAGCGCGAGCAGTTTTCTAAAGGTTGCCAGATCCATCGCCATCGGCTCTACCTCATGGCGCGATCGGATTGGACACAGCGGGCAAGAGGTCCCACTTTTCCCCGAAAAAGCCGGCTGCGGCGATCTTTCCGGGGGAATGCGCATTGGGCGGCGTCGTTAGATCGACGACCGCCCAGTCGGGCAACCTGGGCACTTGTCTGGAATTTGTGCTGTTTGCGTCCTCGCGGAAGGTGAACCCGCTGTTGATCACGATGTACTTCCTGGGGTTCAGCGGATTCGGGTAAATCATCACCGGGGCGTGCGCCGCGCCGTCGAAGGTTTGGTCGCCGACGATGATCTTTTCGCCCAACCACTTCACCGGCAACTTGTCGGCGATCTTCTTCAGGACGGCGTTGCTCGAGGGGTCGCCCCACAACACCAGATTGCTTGTGGCGATGTCGTCGTCGGTGATCTCGGTGTCAGCCTTGGTTGGAGCGTCGCCGCGGAAGATGTTGTGCCACTGGCGGACGGCGTGACTCATCTCGGCGGTCGCCCAGGCTCCGACTTTCTCGTTCAACGGCTGGCCGGTGGGCTTTACCATCACGAACTTATCGAGGAATGCATCATCGATGGGCCCTTGCAGTGCATGCCGCTTTCGCAGGCCATCATCCGACGGGGAGGTGGCGCGCCACTCGCCGGCTGATTTCACGAAGCTTACGGGCCCGGGCTTGCCGTTGGCCGGGGGCACCATTCGGCCGGCTTTGATGCCGTCGATCTCGACGGCATAGGCGATCGCGCTGCCGCCTGAGGCGGCGTGCAGGAGGGAGGCGTAGTCCACGCTCAATGCGCTCACGTTTTTCGTCTTGAGTTTGATCGTGCCGTCCGCGGTGATTTCGCCGTCAACGGTGGTGCGCTGCCAGTGGTGGTCCAAGGCATCGACGGTGAGCCAGAACATCTTGTTGTATCGCAGCGTCCACGTCTCGAGCTTCACTTTCCTGGGCGCCGGGTTCCGCCCCCGCGCGGTGAAGGCGTCCATCCGCCCATCGAGCTCCTTTTTGGCGTTCGGTTCGTACTTGTGCGGAACGTTCTGGCCCCAGATGCGCTCGAACGGCACGCCTGCGGCCTTTGCGGCCTTCTCCATGATGGTGCCCGACTCCTGCTGGGGGTCCAGGGTGCCGGCGTATGCGATCAATGGCAGGTTGGCCAGGTTGTTGATGTAGTCGGGCGCGTCATACCAGTGCCACAGCGTCTGCTCGTACCACGGGGTTTTCTCGATCTCTCCTTTCTCCGCGAGCTTCTGGTAGATCCTGGTCTCGGCGAAGCCCGCGCCCGGGGACGCGGCGCACCACACGTCGGCGTAATGCACGGATAGATGCCACACGGCCGCCCCGCCCATCGAAAAGCCCATCAGCACGATGCGGTTCTCATCGATCGGATACTGATGCTTCAACGAATCGATGATCTCGAAGATGTCGATCTCGCCGGCGAACTTGTTGGCACAGCAATATCGGCCCCAGGGCTGGGCGTAAAACTTCTCGACGGTGGACGTGCTCGATCCTTCGCCCTTCCCGTTGATGAACTTCAGCTCGAGGGTTGTATCTCCGCGCCCGTGACAGAAGAAATCCAGTCGGTATTTCTTCCCATCGCCGGGTTTGTAGCTCTTCGGCACGGCCAGCAAATACGGCTGGACGGAGCCGTCGATCTTGGACAGATAGCCGCGCGGCCCCGTTTGCGTCACCCACGGCGCCTTTCCGGCGGCCAGTTCCTTTGCCCGTTGCATGCCGTCGTCGAGGGCCTTCTTTGCCTGCTTCACATCCATGGGCTCGTTGTATTCGAGCGGGTACTTCACCGCGTTGTAAAAGATGACGACATCCGGGAGCAGCTCGAGCAATTGCGGCTTGGGCTTCAACTGGGCGCGAAGCGCTTCAATCTGCTTCCCGAGGGTTGCCACGCCTTCTTCGAGCGCGGTCTTGTCCTTGTCGGCAATGGGCTTGGTGGACGGCGGCGGCAGCATCGGCGCGCCGGTCGCCGCGTCCACGGTCTTCTTGGGCTTGGCGGGCGCGGCGGCCCAGGTGACGGAACCCAGGATGAGCAGGACGAGTGTGATTCGGTAGAGGTGACCCATGCGGCAAACGATGGCCGACCCGCCGCGGCGCGTCAAGCATCGAATATGTATCGGGTGGCTTTCATCGGTTGACAACGGTTCGTGGCGGGCGGAGTCTGTATATTCATCCACTCAACGAAGGAGATCTGTTGGAATTGCAGACACAACCGCTGGCATCCATCGCGCGACTGCTGATCGCTCTCTTGCCGCTCTGTGCGGCCGGGCACGCCGGAGCACAGACGCGCCCGCCGAACGTGGTGTTCATCCTGGCAGATGATCTGGGGTATGGGGATGTCGGATGTTACGGGGCGACGAAGGTCAAGACGCCAAACCTGGACAAGTTGGCGGCCGAGGGGCTGCGGTTTACTGATGGGCACTGCACGTCCGGGTCCTGCACGCCGAGCCGGTATTCGGTGATGACGGGGGAGTATGCGTGGCGGCAGAAGGGGACGGGGATTCTGCCCGGAGACGCGTCGCTGATCATCGAGCCGGGTCGGCAGACGCTGCCGGCGATGCTGCGGGAGGCCGGCTATGAGACCGCGGCGGTGGGGAAATGGCACCTGGGCCTCGGGCGGCAGGGTGCGAAAATCGACTGGAACGGAGACATTGAACCGGGGCCGCTGGAGGTGGGGTTCAAGTCGTGCTTCATTATCCCGGCGACGGGGGATCGGGTGCCGTGCGTGTTCGTGCAGGATCATCGGGTGGTGGCTGTGGACCCGAAGGACCCCATTGCGGTGAGCTATGGGATCAAGGTGGGGGATGTGCCGACCGGGAAAGATCATCCTGAGTTGCTGAAGATGAAGCTGAGCCACGGGCACGACATGACCATTGTGAACGGAATCAGCCGGATCGGGTTCATGGCAGGTGGGAAGAACGCGCTGTGGAAAGATGAGGACATCGCCGACAACCTGACAAAGCAGGCGACCGGGTTCATTGAGGCGAATAAGGACAAGCCGTTCTTTTTGTACTTTGCGACGCACGACATTCATGTGCCGCGCGTGCCGCATCCGCGTTTCGTGGGGAAGAGCGAGTGCGGGGTGCGCGGGGATGTGATCGAAGAGTTTGACTGGTCGGTGGGCGCGGTGATGGAGACGCTGGAGCGATTGAAGCTGACGGGGAATACGCTGGTGATCGTCAGCAGCGACAATGGGCCGGTGGTGGATGACGGGTATGCAGACGGGGCGGTTGAAAACCTGAACGGCCATGTGCCGGCGGGTCCATATCGCGGCGGGAAGTACACGAACTATGAGGGCGGGACGCGGGTGCCGTTCATCGTACGTTGGCCGGAGCGCGTCAAGGCGGGGACGACGTCGGATGCGCTGGTGTGCCAGGTGGACCTGTTGGCGTCGCTGGCGACGTTGATCAAGGGGAAGGTGGTGAAAGAGAGCGCGGTCGATAGCGTGGACACGCTTGCGGCGTTTTTGGGTGAGTCGAAGAAGGGGCGCGATCAGGTGGTCGAACAGGGAGGCGGGCCGCTGACACTGGCGATTCGCAAGGGATCGTGGAAGTTGATTCCGCGTCTGGCCGGAGCGCCGGCCGGCAGGGGGAATAGCGGGAAGGTCGAGTTATACGACCTGGCGGAGGATCCTGCCGAGAAGACCGACGTGTCTGTAAAGCACCCGGAGATCGTGAAGGAGTTGTCGGAGTTGATGCAGAAGGTGAGGGAAGGAGGGAGATGAGGAATGACGAATGACGAAGCACGAATGACGAATGATTCGTCATTGATTCGTGAATTCGAGTTTCGTTATTCGTTATTCGCGAACGCGTCATATCCGCAGGAAAATCTTCCGGCGATAGAGCCAGAAGCAGATGAGCCAGAGCAGCAGTAGCGCCGCGGACATTTCGGCGATGGGGGCGGCGGCGCCGGCGAGGCGATGGAAGGCGTCTTTGCCGAGGTGGGTGCGGAGGCTGTCGATGATGAATTTGCGGAAGCCGCCGTCGGCGAGGCAGTACATGGCGATGGAATTCATGCCGACGACCACCAGCGGGAACGCCCATGCGCGCCAACCCGCAAAATCGATGAGCGAGTAGAAGGCGGCGAGCAGCAGGCAGCACCATCCGCCGCTGAACAGGGTCCAAGAGGGCGTCCAAATGCGCTTGACGGAGGGGCAGATGCCGGTGAGATCGAGCATCGCTCCGATCGCCAGACCCGCGACACCGGCAATGAAGAGGATCAGGATTTTGCGCTGTGCGGGGACGCGGACGTTGCGCATTAGATTGCCGGCGAGCAGGCCTAGGATCATGGTGGCGAGCGTGGGGACGAAGCTGAGAGTGAGATAGCCGCCACGATTGAAAGCGAAGTGGTGGTCGGCGCGGGGGAAGAAGTTGAGGAACCAGACATCGACGGCGGCGGCGAAGTTGGTGTTTTTGTCCCAGTGGGCGGCAAAACCGGAAAGGCCGTGTTCGGCGTGCCATGCGGAGCTGACGCCGACCGTGCTGTATTTGAAATCAGCGGCAGGGAGAGGATAGAGCGCGAAGGCCAGCCAGTAACCGATGAGGATGACGGCGGTGGCGACGGCTTGCCAGCGAGGCCTGGCCCAGGCGATCAGAAAGGCAAAGGTATAGCCGAGCCCGATCTGGGAGAGGGTGTCCTCAAAGGTGAAGTAGGTTTGGGGCCGTCCGATCGAGCGCAGGAAGAGGCCGAGGCAGACAAGGATGATCGAGCGCACGATGGCGTGCGCGAGCAGCCGGAGGAACGACTGGCCTTGCGCACGGCGCTTGGCGAGTGAAAACGGAAGGGCAACGCCGACGATGAACGTGAAGGATGGTTGAATGAGATCCCACAGCGAACAGCCGCGCCATTCGACGTGCTCGGTCTGACGGGCCAGGAACGGCCAGATACCCGTGGTGATGTGGGCGTCGCGGACGTATTTGGTGATGCTCAGACCTTCCGAGGCCATTAGCAGCATCACGAAACCGCGATATGCATCGAGGGAAAGGATGCGGGCCGTTGCAGCCAGAGGCCTGTTTTGCAGCGGAGCGAGAGAGGGGGCCGGGGCGGTTGCAGTCGTCATGTGTCCTCGCCAGATGTGGACCACCTCAATAGGCTCCCTGATACTACATGCCTCCATCTCAGCATGTTGACGGATGAGGGGTTCCCGGTCTGGAGGTTGAAAGGGATTCCAAACGGGGTCCGTCATATGTTAGGTAACGTGCTTGCGAGTCCTCATACGGTGAACAGATTGTGAAACCTTTGCTGGTTTCGGGGCTGATATGACAGTGCGGCGAATCCGCAGCCGATGGCTTTGGCGTATCGATGAGTTCAGGGAGCGAGGCGATGGCGCGGCGGGATCTGGCGAGATGGGTGGGGTCAATCGGCTTGATGAGCTGGAGCGTTGCCCTGTGCGCGGGCGCAGGGAATGAATTGTCGCCAGCCACGCAGCCGTCACCGCGCCCGGTGATGATGCCCACAACATCTGCGGTGCTGGATGGGGCGACCGGGCCGACGTCGCGGCCGAGCACGGGGACGTTTGCGGGAGCGAGGCCGTTTCCGCCCGATTACGAGGTGTTGCTCACGCGAAGCATTTTTGCGAAGGGGAAGGGAGGCGGACGCTCGGCAACTTCCGCGCCGACGACGTCGCCGGACAAGGGGCTGGTGCTGCGCGGGGTGGCGGTGCAGGGGTCGAACAGAACGGCACTGTTGGAAGACGTTGCGGGAAAGAAAACGAGGCAGTTACACGTTGGGGACGATGTGGTTGGGGGGCGCGTGTTGGCGATCACGGACGATGGCCTGGATCGGACGATGAGCGGGCGCGTGCTGCACGTAGGGGTGGGGCAGTCGATCGACGGAAGCGCGTCGGCTGGGCCATCGACGCAGCAGGCGCTGGCGCGCGAGGGGCCACCGCCGGTGGGGGCGGAGCTGGGAGCGGGGGCAAGCGGGGCGATACCGGCGAGCGCGAAGTTCACGGAAATGAAACAATAAGGCGCGTCGCACGGTTGGTTGGGACTACCGGGTAGGTGAAGGATGGAACGAGTAGCAGTGTGTGTCGGATGGCGCCCGTTTGGGGCGCAGCGGTGGAATCCGTGGAGCACACGCGCGGCAATGGCGTTGGCATTGTTCGTCGCGCATTCGGCGGCGGCGCAAAAGATGATTCGCGGGCCGGATGGACAGCCGATCCAGATCGGGCCGGACGGCCAGCCGATGGGGCAACCGCCGCAGAGCAAGCCAAGCGAGCCGGCGGCGACGACGCAGGCGGTGGTGTACGTGCCGGCGACGACTAAGCCGGTGGATGCGAGCACGGCATCGATCACGCTGAATTTCAAAGACGCCACAGCCGACGCTGCGCTCGATTACCTGGCGGAGGCTACGGGGTACACGCTGGTGAAGGAGGCTCAGATTGACGGCCGGGTGACGCTCCAGACGCGCCGCCCGGTGACGCCGCCGGAGGCGGTGGCGCTGCTCAACACGGTGCTGCGGATCAACGGGTACACGCTGATGCTCCAAGGAAAGGAGATCCGCGTGCTGCCGCGCGCCAAGGCGAAGAAGGCCGATGTGCCGGTTCACTTTGGGGCCGACCCGGAGGAGGTGGCGGCGACAGATGAACTCATCACGCAGATCATCCCGCTGGGCAAGAGTGATGCGGGGCGGCTGAAAACCGATCTGATGCCGCTGGTGAGCGTGGACGCCGACTTCACCGCGAATCGAGACAACAACTCGCTGATCTTGACGGACACGTCGCGAAACGTGAAGCGGGTGGTCCAGATCGCCGCGAACCTGGACCGTCAGGGGGCCTCGTCGTCAGAAATGCGGATCATCAAGCTGAAGCACGCGGACGCGACAGTGACGGCAAAGATGATCGGGCAGGTGTTCAAGGGCTCGGGTGGGGAGACGATGAGCCCGCAGATGATGATGATGATGCAGCAGTCGGGCCAGATGCAGGGGGATGCTTTGGACCGCGCCCTTCGCGGCGGGCGAAACGTGACGGCGGTGCCGGACGACCGAACCGGCACGATTGTGGTGACCGGGCCGGGCGATTCGCTGAAGATCGTCGACAAGATCGTCGAATCGCTGGACGGGGACGAGGTGCCGACGATGGAAGTGCGCGTGTTTACGCTGAAGTTCGCGGATGCGGACAGCGCCGCGAAGCTCGTCACCGACATGTTCAAAGAAGACAAAGGCGGCGACAACAACCCATTTCGGATCTTTTACTACGGCATGCCGCAGCAAGAGCAGGGGACGAAGTCGGCGAAGATCAATGCGACCGCGGACTTTCGGACCGGAACGCTGGTGGTGACGGCGCCGCCGGTGCAGATGAAGATCATCTCGGACGTGCTGGAGAAGCTGGACACGAACCCGGCGACCGAGTCTGCATTTTTCATTTTTCGGCTGAAGAACGGTCAGGCGCCCAAGCTCATGCTGGTGCTCAACACGCTGTTCGGCGTGGGTCCGGAAAATGGCCAGCAGAATGGTCAGCAGCAGCAGAACGGCCAGCCGTTCAACAACGGGCAACAGTTCGGGAACAATGCAAACAACGCGAATCGCGGTCGATCGGGGATCGGCGGCGCGTTCGGCAACAATGGGGGCTCGGGCGGGACGGGCATCGGCGCACGGCGCGGCGGCCGAAACGGGGCGGGACAATACGGGCGCAACGGGATGCCGCACCTATCGGCCAACTCATCGCACATGGTGGGCGAGATGGCAGGGCAGGTGTTCGTCGTCGCCGATGAAGACACCAACTCGCTTCTGGTCACGACGGCGAGCAAATTCAAGGAGCAGGTGCGGCAGATCATCGAAGAGCTCGACCACCCGGTGCCGCAGGTGCTGATCAAGGTGCTGGTGGCGGAGGTCTCCCACGACAACAGCGAGGATCTGGGCGCCGACTTTTCCGTGCTGAATCGGCGGGCAAACGGTCGCGGCATTTCGGTCGGCTCCAATCTTGGGAATGCGGCGGCGTCGTCCACGGGCGGCCTGGTGGTCAACCTGGTCGAGAGCGACATCAACGTGACCCTGCACGCGCTGGCGAGCGCAGGAAAGCTGGACGTTTTGTCGCGCCCTTACATCCTGGCCAGCGACAACCAGTTGGCGTCGATCACCGTCGGCCAGGAGGTGCCGTTTATCACCGACACGCGGACGACGGACTTGGGTCAGACTTTGAACACGATTCAGTACCAGGACGTGGGGATCATTCTGAACGTGACGCCGCATATCAATGAGGAGGGGTTGGTGATTTTGGACGTAACGCCGGAGATTTCACAGTTGACGACGTCGACGGTGCCGATCAGCCAGGGCGTGTCGGCGCCGATCATCTCGAAGCGGTCGGCGGACAGCCGGGTGGGGATCCGGGACGGGCAGACAATCGTGATCGGCGGGTTGATGGAGGACAAGAAGATCGGAACGCTGACGAAGGTGCCATTCCTGGGGGACCTGCCGCTGCTGGGCCCGATTTTCCAGCGAAACCAGGTGAAGAAGAGCAAGACGGAATTGTTGATCTTTCTGACGCCGCATGTGGCGCAGCAGCCGGAGAGCTTGAAGCCGATGTCGCAGGATGAGATGAAGGGGACGAAGTTGACGCCGAACGCGGTGGAGCCGGGGACCTTTGATGAACAGATCCGAGGGATGAATCGCGGGGCGGCGCCGGCGACGCGACCCGCGCCGACGACGCGGCCGACTGGCGATGGGATCTAGCGGTCCCCGGGTTTTACGACGGCGATATTGCACATCGATTGACGCTGCTGCGCCCTCGGTTAACGTTTGCATGATGCGACGCCATTTCATCGCGTGTTCCATCCTTGCAGCGATTGTGCAGTTCGGGTGTGCGGCCAGAGCGGCCGATCACCCGGCGTCGGAGCGATATGACCTGGTCATTCGCAACGGCCGCGTGGTGGATGGATCGGGCGCACCGGGGGTGCGCGCGGATGTGGCGATTCGCGGTGATCGCATTCTTGTCGTCGGGCAGGTGCCAGCGGGGGCGGGGGTCGCTGAAATCGACGCGGCGGGGAAGATGGTGGCGCCCGGGTTCATCGACGTTCATACCCACGTTGACTCGGACATTTTCAAATTGCCGGCGGCCGAGAACTTCGTGCGCGATGGGGTGACGACGATCGTCTCGGGGAACTGCGGCGGGAGCGTGGGTGATGTCGGCGCGTACTTCGCCAGGATTCGTAAGAATGGCGCGGGGGTCAATTGCGCGACGCTCTACGGCCATAACACCGTGCTCCGCACCGTGAAGGGGGACCGAAAAGGGGAGCTGACCGCCGCCCAGATGGAGCGCGCCAAGGGGCTGGTGCGCCAAGCAATGCTGGACGGCGCAGTGGGGTTTGCCACAGGGCTGATCTACAACCCCGGGCAGTTCAGCCCGACCGAGGAGATCGTCGAGCTGGCGAAAGTGGCTGGGGAATATCACGGCGTCTACGCGACTCACATGCGGAGCGAAAGCACAAAGATCATCGCCGCGATCGACGAAGCGCTGCGTGTTGGGCGTGA
>JBBRIN010000043.1:0-11420 GCA_038221115.1 Tepidisphaerales bacterium | reverse complement strand
CGGTCCGCGCCAGGATGTTGCTGTCAACAAGCGCCCTCATTCTCCCCGGCCCTCGTAGATGCTCTCCCGGCTGTCGTCAACGAAATGACTCACCGGCTTGTGGCTTTCAGCCCAGGCCCGCAATGCCGCGACGCGCTGCTCGGGTGTAATTCGACCCAGATGCTCCTGGGCCTCCTCAATGGCAAGCCTACGGAGATATTCCACGAGGGTCAGGTTCCGAGCCCGAGCTTGAGCGGTGAGACCTACGGCCGTCTGTTCATCCAATTCAACCGTCATGTCGTGATCTCCTCTGCAATGATCGCCCGACCACATTATACGACACTATTTCGGCCGCGCCCCTCGCTTCGGCCCATGCCTCGGAGCCGGCTTCGGCTTCGGCTTGGTCGTCTTGACGAACTTGGACTTGGCCATTTCGCGCCGCTTGGGTGGCGATTTCCCCTTACCCTTGGCGAACTGCGGCCGCCTCGGAGCGCCCGGCTTGGCGTGAACGGCGTCATCCAGGGAATCGGTCGGTGGCCCGCCCTTGCCCCGAACCTGCAGCTTGATCGGAACTTCGTCAAACGGAAGCAATTCTCGAAACCGATTGACGACGAAGCGCTGGTAAGACTCGTTGAGGTACTCGGGGCGGTTGACGAACAAAACGATCGTCGGCGGGTTCACATCGGTCTGGGTGACGTAATAGACCTTGGGGCGCTGGCCGCGCGGGGTGCTGGGCATGCGCTCGGTGAGCACCTGTTGCATCACGTCGTTCAGCTTCGACGTGGAGATGCGCTGGCTCGCCTGGTTGAAGATGTGCTGGGCCAGATTCAGCAGCTCGCGGACGTTTTTGCCTTCCTTCGCCGTGACAAACGCGATCGGCGCGTAGTCCAGAAGCTTCAGCTCCTCGTCGAGATACTCTCGATATTGTTCCATGAGATCCGAGTCGCGCGGGGCATCGTTGCCCTCGGCCCGCTGTTCTTGCATCTGCTCGCGCGCCAGGTCCCACTTGTTCACGACGAGCACGACCGGCTTGTGCTGCTCCGAGACGTACTGCGCCAGCTTTTTATCCGGTTCGCTTACCGGCTCGGCGGCGTCGATCAGGAGCATCACGACATCGGCGCGTCGGATCGAGCGCTGAGCGCGGTGGAAGCTATAGAACTCGATGTCGTTGGTGACCATGTGGCGCTTTTTGCGCACGCCGGCCGTATCGATGACGACGAAGGCCTTTCCGTCCTTTTCAAAGCGCACGTCGATGCTGTCGCGGGTGGTGCCGGGGACTTCGCTGACGATGACGCGGTCGCCCTCGCCGTCGTAGATCTCGGCGATGGAATTGACGAGCGTGCTCTTGCCGGCATTGCGCTTGCCGACGATGGCGACCATCATCGCCGGGTCGGGCATCTCCGTGGGCGCGTCCGATAAATCGAGGCGGTCGCGGATGGCCGCGAGGACCTGGTCGACGTTGCGGCCATTCATCGCCGAGACGCCGATGGGCATGCCCAGGCCAAGCCGGGCGAAGTCGCCGAGCATGACATCCGCCTTGGGCCCGTCGGCCTTATTGGCAACGAGCAGGGCGTTGATCCCCTTGCGGCGAAGGAGCGATGCAACCTCCTGATCCGCACCGGTTAAGCCGGTTTCGGTGTCAACCAGGAACAGCACGAGGTTTGCGCGGGCCATCGCCAGTTCGATTTGGTGGGCGATATGTTCGGTGAGCTGGTCGGGGTCGACAAAGCCATAGCCGCCAGTGTCGACTAACTCAACCCAATGGCCGTCCAGCTCCATGGGAACCTGCACGCGGTCGCGCGTCACGCCGGGCAAATCCTGCACGATGCTGATGCGCTTCCCCGTCAGGGCATTCAGCAAACTGCTCTTGCCCACGTTGGGCCGGCCGACAATCGCGATCACGGGGAGTCGGGTCATAAGGGGCAAGTGTATGCCGAATGGACCGGCGAAGCGATGAATCGGGGGGGGCGGAAGGGGGCAAAAGAGGGGGCTTTCTCAATACTTCGCGATCTTTTTCACATTGTTGCAATCGACTTCTCATTCTTCGTATAGTGGACGAGTCAAGTCTTCTGCCCGAGTCGCCTGCTTCCCAAGCGGGTATCGGGATGCCGCGACGGCGCTGACGGTTTTCAACCAACCGCATTGGGCTGATCGCTGAGCTTGGACCGTCTCCTTTCGGGGAGACCTCACATAGGGAGCACGTCTCATGGCCACCGTTCACGATGTTCTGCACGGCAAAGGGGAATGCATCCACACCATTGACGCCAACGCCACCGTGCTCGAGGCGACTCGACTCATGAATCAGCACAAGATCGGCGCGGTCGTCGTCACCGAAGAGGGCCGCGTCGCCGGCATCTTCACCGAGCGCGATGTGCTTCGCCGCGTCGTCGCCGAGCAGGTGCCGCCGGCGGATATGCGCATCGGAATGGTGATGACGCGCGAGGTGATCTGCTGCGAGCCGGATACCGATCTCGACGAGATCAGCGCGATCATGAAGACCCGCCACATTCGGCACCTACCGGTGTGTTGCCGCGAAGATGGCAAGCTGATGGGATTGATCTCGATCGGCGACGTGAACGCGCACTACGCCAGCAACCAGGCGCAGACGATCCACTTCTTGAGCGATTACATCTACGGGCGGGTGTAACGGCGACTATCGATCATTAAATCGCAGTTCGCCAAATTATGGCGACGGGCAATGACAAAGCGTGCCAGGCACCTCGTGCCGGCACGCTTTGTCGTATTGAATGATGCCGATCTGGCAAGCGACTAGTCGTTACGCTTGGAGGCCTTGCCGATGGCCTCTTGGACTTTGCCGACGCCCTTCTGGATCTTTCCTTTGATTTCCTGGGCGGTGTCGCCCTTCACGGCGCCGGCGATCTCGTTCGCTTTTCCCTTGACCTGTTTGGCCTTGCCGGCCAGTTCGTCTTCACGTCCCATGCGTTGCTCCTTGTAAGAGGTAACGCAGGAATCGCAAACGTTGTGCCCGACAGCGGTTTCTTACCTGACGTCGACCGCCGCGCCACCCCTGCGGGCCGACTCGTAGATGGCCATGACGATGGCGACGGCCTTACGGGCCTCCGCCCCGCCGGTCTCAGCTTCGCGCCCCTCATCCCATGCGGTCAAGATGGCGTGCATATTCCGGCCGTGCAGGTCGAGCGCCACGTCAGTATTGCTTGCCCCCCCGCCCGTGCTCTTGGACGTCACGCCGGACTTCCCGAAGAGCGTATTGTAGAGCTCGTCACCCCCGTGGCCCTTGATCTTTCCCTGCACCGTCTCAGTCGGAGGGGGCGCTAATCGCTCGCGCAGCGCTTGGTCGCCGGGGCGTTCATCGCGAAACTTGAACATCGCCAGTCCGTTCTGCGAAATCGCCATTCCGTTTTCGCCACCGATTTCGATCTTCGGCGGCTGCCCCGGAAACATGGCGGTCGATCCAAGGATGGTGCCAAATGCCCCGCTGGAAAACTGAAGCGAGCAACTGCCGGTGTCCTCAGCCTCGATCGTCGGATGGATGCGGCTCGCGGCATACGCGCTCACCGTCTTCACCGGCCCGGCGATCCATTGAAGCAGGTCGATCGAGTGAACGGACTGGTTCATGATCGCGCCCCCGCCGTCAAGGGCCCAGGTGCCGCGCCACTTCACGTCTTCGTAATACTTGTCCGGGCGATACCACGGCGTGAACGACCCCGCCCAGGCGATGCGGCCAAATCGCCCCTCATCCGCCGCGGCCTTGAGGGCGCGATTCGCCTCGTTCCAACGGTTCTGAAAAATACCCGCGATGCGGACGTTGTTCTTACCGGCGACCTCGATCATGCGGTCGATCCGGTCGGTGTGAATCTCGAGCGGCTTCTCGCAGATGACGTATTTGCCCGCCTCCATCGCCATCACGCACGGATCCATATGCGCCCCGCTGGGCGTACAGACGTGAACGACGTCGATCTGCTCCTTGCGCAGCATCTCGGCCAGATCGGCGTATTGAGGAACCCCGGTGAGCTTGTTCTTTTCAAGCGCCGCCGTGGATTTGGCCGGCTCCACGTCGCAAACCGCAACGAGCTTGGCGTTAGGCAGCGTCGGGATGGTGCGGACGTGCCATTCCCCGACGACCCCCGTGCCGACCACTGCGCATCGCCATTGCCGGGCCATGTCCGCTCCTTGAGTAAAGCTGCCGACTCCGTCGGCGTCTGAGGTTTTGAATCTACGTCAAGGCGTGAGTCGCCTCAAGGGATGGCGGGCCTGAGCATTTTAGTGACATCGGCTACGATCGGGCAAAGGAGCTACTGATGATCAAAGGCGTACACACCATGTTCTACACGTCGGAGCCCGAGCAGCTCCGCGCCTTCCTCCGCGACAAGCTCGGGTTCCCGTTCACGGACGTCGGCGAGGGCTGGCTCATCTTCGACCTCCCGCAAGCCGACATGGGCGTTCACCCCGCCTATGACGAGCCGAACAAAACGTCCGGCTCACACGCCATTTCGTTTTACACCGACGACGTGCATAAGACCGTCGCGGAGTTAAAAGCGAAGGGCGTGGAGTTCACGCGGGATGTGGAGGACGAGGGATACGGGTTGGTCACATACTTTCGGGCGCCGGGAGGATTGGATTTGCAGTTGTATCAGCCGCGTTACCAGAAGGGGTAAAGAGCGTCCACCCCGAAGGCTTGAATCTGTTCCAGGGGAAACAGGTTTGACTTGCGATCGGACTGAGGGGTCCGTTACAGGCCAAATTCCCGTTTCAAATCCTCATGGCTCGTGGCACGGCCGGCCGCGATGTCGGCGCGGGCCCGGGCAATTGAAGCGATGAACCCGGGATCGCGCTCGCGCATGTACCACGCAAGTTCGTCTTCGTCCAATGGCGTGATGAGCGCGACGGGCTGGCCGTGGCGAATGACAACGACCTCTTCGTCCTGAGCCTGACGGAGAAGCTCTTCAGCGGATGATGGATCCGTCCATTTCAGCGTTTTCATGGTGACGCCTCGGGTGTCGGGCCGCTGCCCTTCGCAAGCACTCTGAAAACATCGACCCTCTTCGCACTATCGTCCACATCATAGTATACGCGGAACTCACCCACCCGGAGCCGATATTCGCTCCAAAACGGCTGGCTCATTCGCTTTATGCGGCTCTGACTCTCACGCTTCGGGTCCTGAGACAGATGCACCTCAATGGCCCCGAGAATCTGGGCGCGATCGAAAGCGCGCAACGCGCGGAGATCATCGACGGCTTGGGCGCCGTATTGGATTTGATACTGACCAGCCATACTGCCCGCCCAAGGTGCATCCGATCCACTGATGAGATGCGATGAAGTACCATCGGAGATACACTCGCCGCCCAGTCACGACGAGGGTATTAACTTCGCATATCTCCGACCAAGTTTCACGATGACCGGCGCATTGAATTCGTGGTCTGTTTGAGGATTCAGAACCTTCTCTCCATTCAAACTCACCGCGCCCTCTCGAATCTTCCGAATGGCCTCGCTGTTGGACACTGCTAGTTTTGCAACGACCAGCAATGGCGGCAGCTTATGCAGACCTGATGCGATCTGGAACTCGGGCATCTCATCGGGCACGTCTTTGTTTACGAACTGCTTCACGAACGCCGCCTCAGCAACTTCCGCATCGGCCGGGCTGTGCAGCCAGCCAATAACATGCTTGGCGAGCTTCACTTTGGCGTCACGCGGGCTGCTGGCAATGAGAGGCTTGAACTCCGCCTCGGGGAGATCGGTCAGCAGCGTGTAGTAGCTGTCCATCAGCGCATCGGGCAGCGACATGATCTTGCCGAACATGTCAGCGGGGGCATCCGTCACCCCGATGTAGTTTCCCTTGGACTTGGACATCTTCACATGCCCATCGGTGCCGATGAGCAGCGGCGTCACGATTACCACCTGGCCGGCCAACGGGTCGCTCGGATTCTCCTCTTTCTGAAATTCGCGGCCGACCATGTTGTTGAACAACTGATCGCTCCCGCCCATCTCCACATCGGCCTGAATCATCACGCTGTCCCACCCCTGTAACAGCGGGTACAGAATCTCGTGGAGCGAAATGTTAGTCCCCGCCGCAAAGCGCTTCGAAAAATCCTCTCGCGTCAGCACCTGCGCGACCGTCTTTCGCGACGCCAGCTTGATGACGTCGACGAGGTTCATCCTCGCGAGCCATTCGCCGTTGTAGCGAACTTCGAGGTGATCGGGATCGCTGAGGAGGATCTTGACCACCTGGGCGACGTAGGTCTTGGCGTTGGCGTCAATCGTCTCGCCGGAGAGCATCGGCCGCAGCTCGTTGCGGCCGGACGGGTCGCCGACGCGGGCGGTGTAGTCGCCGATAATAATAACGGCCTTATGGCCCCACTCCTGGAACTGGCGGACGATCCCCAGCGGCACCGCGTGGCCGAGGGTGACGTCGGGAGCGGTCGGGTCCATGCCAAGCTTGATGCGGAGCGGCTTGCCCGTCTTCTGGCTGCGCGCGAGCTTCGCACGCAAGTCGGCCTCGCTGAGAATCCTCTCGCTGCGGCGGGCGAGTAGTTTGAGTTGTTCGTCGATGGAAGGCGTCATGTCTTTAGCGAAAGAAGGGTCCGGCCAAATCGATCAGCAATCAGGTTGACACGTTTTTCGCAGCCGTCACCTGCCCCATGAGAAACGTCAGTTCCATCCGCTGGCCTTCCCGCGGCGCGGCGGCCACGGCATGTTGCGGCACGCGAACGATAACGCCCTGACCGCCGCCTTCGGCATCCAGCCGGACCACCTGCATCTCGTAGTACAGGTCGCCGTGAATGGTGAATGGCTTCACCGCCCGGACATCGACCGTCCAACTGCCGACCATCGGTGCGTTCATGCCCACAGCGTACGCGCGGCCGCGCGGTGCGCCTACGCCTTGCCCTTTCGCACCGCCTGCGCAATCCCGTCAAGCTGGGCCTTCAAGGATTCAAGGCGATTGAGCAGCTCGCCGTGGCGAAGGTCCTGCATCGCGGGATCCTTCCCCTTGACGAAAAAATTCCCTCCCGGCTCCAGAATACACTCGTCCACCTCGCTGAGATGGGTAAATCCCTGCCGATGGGCCACCGTGAGCAGCTCGGCCTTGGTCAACAACTCCTTTGCAAGGTTGCGCTCGCAGATCTTCCCATTTTTGATCAGCACCGTCGGCTTCCCTTCGACGAGCTGGTCCAGGCGCCGGTGTTTGAAGATGAATCGGACGACGATGTAGTTCGTCGCCAGAAGCGTAAAGGCGCCGAGCAGCCCGCCCGTGACCGTATTGTCTTCGCCGATGATGGCGTTTTGAACGGTGTTCGAGAGCGTCAGGAGGACCACGAAATCGAACGGGTTAATGTTGGTAAGCTCGCGTTTGCCGAAGAGCCGGAGGGCGATGACGAGAAACAAGTAAACGATAATGGGGCGGAGGATTTTTTCCGCTACCGGGAGCACCAGCTTGAACATGTCGGGGAAGGTGTCGAGGTTCCAGAAGTGATGCCAAAGGGTATCAACGGCGATGTGGGCGAGCATGAGATCCTCCAGAGGATATGATTCGATTCAGCCGCGGTCCCCCTCAGGCCTCATGCCATTCTAATCCGGTATCCAAGTCCAGCCCCGCATACTCGATATGCACCACCCGCCGATGACCTGGCATCGTGGCCGCCGAGGAGGCATGAAGGATCAACGGCCGCATGAGTACCACTCCGCCCGCTGCAGCACAACACGAGACCCGCGTGCCGCGCTCGCGCCACTCCGCCACCGCGGTCGACGTCAACACGCCAGCGGCTTGCGAACCCGGCAGAACCTGCAAGGGCCCATTCGCCTCGCCGCAATCGTCCAGATGCAAGCGCGCGGTTAACATCGCCTCC
Source organism: Tepidisphaerales bacterium (assembly GCA_038221115.1). Classification (GTDB taxonomy): domain Bacteria; phylum Planctomycetota; class Phycisphaerae; order Tepidisphaerales; family Tepidisphaeraceae; genus JANXVV01. The sequence continues at coordinate 3,618 of JBBRIN010000043.1, read as the reverse complement.
AAGACGCGTCGCGGCGGCTGCACGTGAGACACCCCCGCTTTCACCGACCACGGTCCATACCCTGGTGTCGGGCGGCGCTCTTTGACCGCGATGGATAGGTCTTGATGCCACGCCACCTTCCAATTTGCGCCTGGCATCTTATCGAACAAGATGGCCCGAACGGGCCGCGCGGCCGATCCCAAAACGGGAGTGATCAGCCGCATCAGCTCCAGCGATTCCGCCAGTGCCCGAACCGCCGGTTGAAGCGTTAACAGGTTTCGCACCGCGTAAGCGCCGGCACCGGCGCGCGTTCGAACTGCGGGTGATTCCTCGCGGGAGTCCGCTAACGCGCCAATCAACGAAGACATTGTCGCCGCGGGAATGACTCGCGGAACGATTTCGTAACCCTCTTCAGGAAGCATGTCACCTATCTGCAAAAGAGAACTTACAGCCTTCCCACCGTCTCCTCGTACGACCGCACGCCCGCCGAAGCGCCGAGCGCGGTGCAGCAGTCTCCCGCGGCCCTGTTGGCCAACTGCGCCGCGCGTCCGATCGGCAGGCCGCGGATCAGCCCAGTCAGCAGGCCGGCGAACCACGTATCGCCCGCGCCAGTCGTGTCGACCACGTCGATGGGGTAGGCGGGCACCACCTCGCCGCGACCGCGGTCCTCGACGTAGCATCCATCGGCGTCGAGCTTGATCGCGACGCGCGCCCCGGTGGGCATGTATTGGCGAAAGGTGGCGGCCATGCGCGCCGGCTCGCGTTCGCCCGTCAGCGCCGCCGCCTCGGTTCGGCTGGGGGCGAAGAGGTCCACGTACTGAAGAATGGGCCACAACAATTCTGCGTCGGCCGGTGGATTGACCGTGTCGAGCGCGATTCGGGTGTCGGGAGCGGCTTGGCGCAACTCCCGCAGCACCGCCGGCAGGTCGACTGTCAGCCCAGGCAGCAAACCGAAGTATCCAACCTGCACCCACTGACACAGTTTGAAGATCGGAAAGCATCGCCGAAACACCGCCGCATCAAGCAGCGGAGTAACGCCCGGGGTGTGAAAGAAGCAGCGTTCGCCGCCCGGTTCCACCGCCACGACCGTCGCGCTCGTCTGCGCGGCCGAACTGGCGAAAACGGCGCTCGTATCCACGCCGGATTCGTTAAGACGCTCGACGACGGCTTTGCCCAGCACGTCTTGGCCGACCATCCCCGCCGCGGCAACTTGCATCCCCAGACGCGCCATCGCTATCCCGGTGTTGCAGACGTTTCCGCCCGTCGTCAGCTGCAACGAATTCAACGGAATGAGGCCGCCGGGTGGCGGAGGACGGCGCAGGTCCATCGGCTCGGCGATGAGGTCGGCGACGATGAGGCCGAAGACGGCTGCGTCCATGCGGGTATCGGATGCCGGGTATCGGATGTCGAGCCAATCACGGAGCGGGTGTGATCGTTGCTGTCGGCGCGGCAGGAGTCACGTTCACCACCGAATAGTCATCGAGGTTCAGCGTCAACAACTCGCCATCATCCTTTCGCAGCGAGAGGCGGTCGAGCCACAACTTGTCGTCCTTGGCATGAGCATACCAACTGCCCGTCTGCTTCTGCTCGTAGGAAACGACGGTGCCGCGCTCTTCATTCGTCCAGGTGCGATTGCGATGCGGGATCTGCTGGGTGATCACCACCCGCGCCCCCGGAACCAACTGCTTGCGAATCGATTCATCCATAAGCGGACGATTGTACGCTGATGAGGCGATTTGGATAGTGGCTTATGGCGGCATCAGGCGAGGAAACGCCTCGCCCAATCCGGTGAGAATATAACTGACCGCGATCGCCGCGAGGAGCACCATGATGATCTTGCTGAACGCCCGCAGCGTGTTCAGCCCGACGACTCGCGCCACGACGCCGGATGCCAGCAGAACCGCCATCAGGATCGCGAAGTTCACCAGCAGGCTCCCCATCGTCCACAGATACCCGCCCTGCTGCTTTGCCAGGATCAACGTGCTCGCCAGTGTCGCCGGTCCGGCGATCAGCGGCGTCGCCAGCGGAACGATGCCGGACATTTCCTGCTCGATGACCGCCGGCTTGCCGGGCGTCAGGATATCGACGACCGACAGCACCAGCAAAATGATCCCGCCCGCGATTTTGAAATGCGTCTGCGTGATCCCCAGAAATCGAAATAGAGCATCGCCGACAAACATGAACGCGACGCAGATGATCAACCCGGCGGCGACGGCCTCGATCGCCACCTTTCTCCGTCGCTCGGCCGCCATGCCTTCCGTGACCCCGAGGAAAACCGGAAGCATGCCGAACGCGTCGATCGTGACGAAGAGAGGAAAGAAGAAAGTGAGGAAGTGGCGGAGCATGAAGCGGGTATCGGGTATCGGGTATCGGGTGTCGGGCGAAGAGGACGGGTCCCGAGTGCTTTTACGGTGCCCGATACCCGGATCCCGATACCCGCATCTTAAGAAGGAGCCATCGCCTGCCTCACCCTCATGAGTTCGGAGTACGTCTGCCCGATAGCTTCAGGAACAACACGAACGTCGCCAACCACGCTCATGAAATTCGTATCGCCTCCCCAGCGAGGCACCACATGCTGATGAACGTGGCCAGGCAGCCCCGCGCCGGCGCAGCGACCTAAATTGATGCCGATGTTAAACCCCTGCGCGCTGACGGCTCTCTTCAGCAGCCGCACCGCCTCCGTCGTCTGCACTTGCAGGTCGAGCCGCTCCGCGTCGGTCAGCAGCTCCAAATCACCCTTGTGCTCTTTAGGCGACACCATCAAATGCCCGTTCGAGTACGGAAAGCGGTTGATCATCACGATGGAATGCGCGCTCGTCCACAGCACGAGCCGACGGCGGCGCTCCTCTTCCGAAGTGGCCGCCGCGGCGAGGCAAATGAAACACGCGTCTCCGTCCGGGTTCTCGAGCGTTCGGATGTATTCCATCCGCCAGGGCGCGTGAAGAGATCTCGTTTCCATCGCGGGACATCCTACTACAAGGGCGCCGATGCGGAAGCCGCCGTTGATCGGTCAGCACGCGCGCCGCCCAAGGCCCACCGCCGCTCCACCCACGGCTTCAGCAGCGTCAATATCCCGGCGGCTATCGCCGTCCCGATCGTGTCCGCCATCCAATCGCCAAAATCGCACGATCTTCCGAACATCGGCTGCGTCCGCTCGTCGAACGCGCCGTACGCCATCCCCACCGCGAGCACTACAAGCCACAAGTGGTTCACGCCCGGCCTCCACAACCAGATCGTGACGAAGAGCGCCCCCGCGAGCAGTCCATACGCCCCGACGTGCTCAAACTTATCGTTGACCCCAATGTCCGGCAAATGCTTCGGCGGGAGGTGAGTCATCGTGAGCAGGAACGCCCAGTAGACCACCACGAAGACCAGACAAGCGCGGCGGAGATGGTGCATCATTCGAATCTAAAGATAGCCCCACGGCGGCCGCCCATGGCCCCGATCATCCGACTCTTTCAACCGCCGCGCTCCCTCCCGCAACCGGCGCCGGCAGCTTCAACTTGGCGGCGTCCACGCCCGCATTCACCGTCACCTCCACCGCCGGCTCATCTTCCCCAACGTCCATCGCGGCGACCTCTTTCGCAAGCGCCCGGTAATCCATCGCGCCGTTGCTCGTGGGGCCGTACTTGATGATGT
>JBBRIN010000042.1:0-11469 GCA_038221115.1 Tepidisphaerales bacterium | reverse complement strand
CCCACCCTAACCCTCCCCCGGAGTACCGGGAGAGGGGACTGCCCACGGAGAAAGTCATGAAGTTTGGACTGCGCGAGTTGTTGTTCTTTGTGGTGATGCTGGGACTGCTGGCGAGCACCTATGTCTTCGTTTTCGCAAAGGCCAACGAGAAGCGGGTGAGCCTGCACCACGAGACGCTGAAGAAGCAGCAGTCGTTGAACGATTTGCGGCTATCGACGGCGGGGATCGCCGACTTGGACGCGAAGGTGCGCGATCTGCGGGAGGCGATCAAGTACTTCGAATCGAAGCTGCCGCAGGAGCGGGAATTCGACAAGATTTTGAAGGAAGTCTCGCAGATGGCGGAGACGAACGCGCTGCAGACGAAGACGGTGCGGACGCTCAAGAGCGAGCGCTGCGCGGGGTATAGCGAGCAGCCGATCCAGATGAGCGTGACGGGGAACTTCAACGGGTTCTATTCGTTCCTGCTGCAGTTGGAAAAGCTGCCGCGCATCACGCGGGTGACGAACATGCAGTTGCAGAAGATCCAGGACCACGACGGGGAGATGCAGGCGTCGATCACGTTGAGCATCTTCTTTGAGCCGGAGACGAGCGGAGGGAGCCTGGCTGGAATGCAGTAGGACGCGGGCCTTGGAGTTCGGGACGGCTTGAAGGAGCGACGCACCATGAGCAGTTTTTTTCTGAATGACGTTGAATCGGACAAGGGCGCGGCGGCGCCGTCGCCGGCAGCGGTTGCGGCGGAGGCGCCGGAGGGTTCGGGCGGGGGCAATGAGCTGAACGATTCGCTCTCGACGCCGGAGGCGGAGTTCGTGGTGGCGGAGAAGAAGCCGCTGAACCAGACGGCGATGATGCTGTTCCTGATCGCGGCGATCGGAGGGGCGGGGACGTACTTCATGTACTACCGGAGCGGGCCGGCGTCGGCAAAGGCCGCGGATCCGGCGGTGGTGAAGGCGGAAGCGACGATCACCGACTTTATGAAGGTGGGGTCGCAGAATGTGAGCCTGCTTCGATCGTTGCTGGAAAGCACGGCGAGAATCGTGGAGCAGTTCAAAGCATATCCGAACATGACGCAGGTGCCGTTGAGCGACCTGAAGGCGAACCCGTTTCATTTTGCGGCGGCGAAAGTGACGAGCGAGGTGGACCTGGCGGAGGTGGCGAAAAAGAAGAAGGAAGAGGAGCGGGTGGCGATCCTGAAGTCGGTTCAGTCATTGCAGCTCCAGACGGTGGTGATTCGCGGCGACCGCAAGGCGGTGATGATCAACAACACGATGTATCAGGAGGGGGATTCGCTGGAAAGCTTTACGGTGGAAAAGATCACCGCCGGGGGCGTGGTGGTGAAGAGCGGGGCGTATCGGTTTGAATTGAGGATGAGCAAGTAACGATCCGCGGCAGGTTCACACGACAGGCAACTATTCTATGTTCGGTCGCCGTCCAACCTCATCAGCCACGCTTGAAGCTGCTCCGCCGGAGCTGGTGTCGTCGATGGACGCCGCTCCGGAAGACATCGTACAGGTGTTCACGCCTAAGACGGCCCGGCAGCGGAAATCGATCGAGCAACTGCTGCTGGACCGCGCGCTGATCACCGAAGAGCAACTAGTCCAGGCGCGTCAGGTGCAATCGCAGACGCCGGGGAAGCAGATCTCGCAGATCCTGTTGACGATGAACGCGGCGTCGGAAGCGCAGATTTTAGAGGCGCAGGCGGAATGTCTATGCCTGGCGTTTGAGATCCCCGATCGCAGCGAAATCGACCCGCAGGCGTTCGCGATGTTGCCGCCGGAGTACATCCGCAAGCAACTGGTGCTGCCATTGCGGCTGGACGGTAAGGCGCTGGTGGTCGGCATGGCCGATCCGGCGAACGTCTTTCTGCTCGATGAGGTGAAGCGCAAGACGCGCCACGATTGCCGGGTGGTGGCGGTGCCGTCGGCGGAGATCAACAAGCTGGTCGAGCAACTGACCAGCAGCACCGCCGCGGACGTCAAGGTCGACGAGATCATCAAGGACATGGCGGAGGACGACCTCCAGGTGATCACAGAGGCCAAGGACGACGTCACCGACCTGGAGAAGGCAGCGGGGGAATCGCCAGTCATTCGGTTTGTAAATTTCCTGATCTTCGATGGGATCAAACAGGGGGCGAGCGACATTCACATTGAGCCGAAGGAGAAGGCGCTCAAGGTGCGTTATCGCATCGACGGCATTCTGTTCGAGTCGATGAACCCGCCGCATTCGATGCATGCGGCGATCGTGTCGCGCATGAAGATCATGGCGAACCTGGATATTTCGGAGCGCCGGCTGCCGCAGGACGGGCGTATCCGGACGATTGTGCATGGGCGCAAGATCGATTTGCGCATGAGCACTTTGCCCACGGCCTTTGGGGAGAAGGTGGTGGTGCGTATTCTCGACAACCGGTCGATTAATGTGCCGCTGGAAGCGCTGGGGTTCAGCGACAACTGCTTCACGATCTGGAAGAGCCAGATCGATCAGCCGCATGGGATCATCCTGGTTACCGGGCCGACGGGATCGGGCAAGACGACGACGTTGTATTCATCGCTCCGCTGCATGGACGGCAACAAGCTGAATATCAGCACGGTCGAGGACCCGATCGAATACAACCTGCCGGCGGCAAACCAGGTGCAGGTACACGACAAGATCGGGATGACGTTTTCTGCGGCTTTGCGATCGCTGCTGCGGCAGGACCCGGACGTGGTGATGCTGGGTGAAATTCGGGACGCGGAGACGGCGCGGATCGCGGTGCAGGCGGCGTTGACGGGGCACCTGGTGCTCAGCACGCTGCACACGAACGATGCTCCGGCGTCGATCACGCGATTGATCAACATCGGGGTGGAGCCTTACCTGATCAGCTCGGCGGTGAATGCGATCCTGGCGCAACGGCTGGTGCGGAAGATCTGCCAGAACTGCCGCGAAGAATTCATCCCCAACGATGAGATGCGGGAGTTTTTGAATCTTCAGGGATTGACGTCCGAGAAAGTGTATCGAGGCAAGGGTTGCGACCGCTGCCGCAAGACGGGCTACGCGGGGCGGCTGGGAATTTATGAAATGCTGGTGATGGACGACCACCTTCGCGACATGGTAACGCGAAATCCGGACGTGAACCTGCTGAGAAAGCTGTGCCGGGAGCGCGGGTTGGTGTCGTTGCGCGAGGATGGGTTCCAAAAGGTGATTAAAGGATTGACGACGGTGGATGAGATTCTCCGCGTGACGGAAAACGCGATGTGATCGAGGGTTGGGCGGTTCAGCGACCCGCGCCAACGTCCGAATAGGAGATAGCCGCCGCACGCTTCGGAGAGACAGAACATGAGCTTCCTCAATGACATGCTTCGGGCCGCCGTGGTGGCGAAGGCATCGGACGTTCACATTAACGTCGGTTTGCCGCCGCTGTTTCGGATTCATACGATCGTCACCTACAGCGACTTTCCGGTGGTGACGCCGGAGGGTTCGATGCGGCTGGCGAAGGAGATGATGAGCGACAAGCGGTGGGGAGAGTTCGAGGAGAAGCGGGACAGCGACTTTTCATACGAGATCGCGGGACTGAGCCGGTTTCGCGTGAACGCACATTACCAGCGCGGGACGGTGGCGCTGTCGTTCCGCACGATCAACGACAAGGTGCGGCCGATCGAGCAATTGTTCCTTCCCGAGGTGGTGAAGAAGCTGACGCACCTGCCGCGCGGACTGATCCTGGTCACGGGGCCGACCGGCTCGGGTAAGTCGACGACGCTGGCGGCGATGGTGGATGCGATCAATCGCCGCGAGCAGGGGCACATCATTACGCTGGAAGATCCGATCGAGTATGCCTTCATCTCGAACAAGTGCTCGATCGAGCAGCGCGAGGTGGGATCGGACGTGCCGAGTTTTTCGAGCGGATTACGGCATGTGCTGCGACAGGACCCGGACACGATCCTGGTCGGTGAAATGCGCGACCTGGAGACGGTGAGCGCGGCGATCACGGCGGCGGAAACGGGCCACCTGGTTTTCAGCACGCTGCACACCGTGAACGCGCCGCAGACGATCGAGCGCATCATCGACGTTTATCCCGCCGACGAGCAGAATCAGATCCGGTCGATGCTGGCGAACACGCTGCAGGCGGTGGTGAGCCAGACGCTGTTCAAGCGCGTGGACCAGCCGGGGATGATTCCGGCGCTGGAAATCATGCTGTGCACGCCGGCGGTGCGGAACTGCGTCCGTGAGAACCGGATCTTTGAAATCCCGAACATCATCGAGACGAGCCGGGCGATCGGGATGCAGACCTTGGACAGTTCGATCCGGCAGCTTTACGTGAACGGGTACATCAGCAAGGAAGACGCGATTGCGCAGGCGGCGCATCCGGAGAAGCTGGAACGAGCGTTGGTTGCTTAGGAGAGTGCTGAGTTCTGAGTGCTGAGTTCTGAGTTTGACAACCCTCAGCACTCAAAACTCAGCACTCAGCACTGACTCGCCATGCCCACTTATCAGTACGAAACCAACACGGCGCAGGGAAAGCTCCAAGCGGGCATTCTGGCGGCGCCGACATTGGCGGCGGCGGCACAGCAACTGCGCGATCGAGGGGAGTACATCCTTCAGCTCGTGCCGGTGCAGAATGCGGGGAAGAAAAAGGGAATCGGGCTCAATCATGCACTGAGCTTTGGGCCGAGCCAGAAGGATATTCAGTCGTTCACGAGTCAGTTGGCGGTGATGGTTCGTGCGGGCATCAGCTTGCGCGCGGCAATTGAGGGGATCGCCGAGCAGGTGCAGAACGTGAAGTTCAAGGCGATGCTTCAGCAGATGCGCAAGGACGTGGACAGCGGCAAGAGTTTCTCTGATGCGCTGTTGCGGCACCCCAAGGCGTTCAGCCCGCTGTACATCAACATGGTGAAGGCGTCGGAATTGTCGGGTGGGTTCAGCAAAATGCTGGATAAGGTTGCCGGTTACCTCGGTCAGCAGATCGAGACGACCAGCCAGGTGCGCGGAGCGATGATTTACCCGGGCATCATCGGGACGATGGCGGTCGGCACGACGATCTTCCTGCTGACGTTTGTGCTGCCGCGGTTCCTGGTGATCTTCAAGGGAAAAGAAGCAGCGCTGCCGTTGCCGACGAAATTTCTGATGGCGTTGTCGACGTTCATGATCACGTATTGGTACATCCTTCTGGCAGGGCTCATCGCGACGGTGTGGGGATTCATCCTGCTGCTGCGGACGGACGGCGGCCGGGTGTGGTGGGACAAGATGAAGCTGACGGTGCCGCTGTTTAAGACGCTGTTCCGAGCGCTGTACATCAGCCGGAGCCTGCACACCATGGGGCAGTTGATCAACGCGGGCGTGCCGATGCTCGACACGCTGGGCATCACGGCGGAGATCAGCGGCAACGCGCTGTACAAGCGCATGTGGCGGGCGGTGTATGGGGCGGTGAAGCAGGGAAAGAAAATCTCCGCTCCCCTTCAGAAGAGCACATTGCTGCCGCGCGCCGTCGTGCAGATGATCAGCGCCGGCGAAGAATCGGGTAAACTCGGCGAAGTGCTCGATGAGGTCAGCGAGTTTTACTCGCGCGAGCTGAAGAACGTGATCAAGGGCGTGACGGCGATGATCGAGCCGATCATGATCGTGATCATGGGCAGCGTCGTCGGCTTTATCGCGATGAGCATCATCCTGCCGATCTTCAAGCTGAGCAGCATCGTGAAGTGATCAGACTCCAAGCCAGCGCGGGGTGTCCGGGGGCTTCGCGGCGGAAGCGGGAGTATCGGCGAAAAGAGCCTCTTTCCCGGACTGAGCGTGCGCGCGAACGTAGCGCTCGGCGTCGTTGGGGTTGGCGTTGCGCAGCAGCTTGACGAGCTTGACGTGAGGTGAACGCGGCGCGGAAGCGGGGTCGGGGTGGAGCACCTGGATGGCATACAACAGGCCCAGCTTCATCACGCGGTCGTAGGCATCGGTGAGGGCGGGGACGTCGGCGAGAGTTACCAGGAAATGGTGGAAGCAGATTTCCTCCTTGATATGAGCGACGGAGCGAACGTCCGTGGCGTCCACGCCCTTTGCCATCTGGAGCAATCGAGAGTAGTGCCGCTCTATAGGCTTTCCGCAGCAGAGGCGCGCCGCCTGGCATTCGAGGGCTTCCCGAAGGATCAGTTGGCCGCGCAGGTCAGACAGGGTTAAGCGTCGCACGCCGGTGCCGCGGCGGGGGAGGGTTTCGATGAGCCCCTCGTTCTGGAGCTCGAGCATGGCCTCGAGGACCGGGGCGACACTCACCCCCATTTCAGCGGCGATCTGGCGGCGGTTGAAGACGGCGCCGGGGGCGAATTCGCCGCTGAGAAGGCGACCGAGGATCTCGTCGTAGGCGCGTGTAGATAGAGGGGCGTCAGTCATGGGCGATGATCGGCTCGAAGCCGCGCGAAGCTTCTTTTGGCGGGAAACGGATGGCGAAGAGCAGGATGCCGGCGGCGAAGAGGCCGGCGCCGCAGACTTGAAAGATGCGGGCGAGGTCGACATTGGCGTCTTTGAGGGCTCCGCCGGCATAGACCATGAGGCCCCCGGCGATGGTGCTGATAAAGTTGAGAACACCGTAGGCGGTGGCGCTGTGGCGCTCGTCGACCAACTCGCGAACGATCGGCATCTGATTGGCGTCAAACGCGCCGCGGCCGAGGCCGAAGACGAGGAGGCCGGCGACGGCGGCGAACAGAAGATCGGTCGACGCGGCCGCGACCAGGCAGGGACCGGCCAGGCAGTAGCCGATGGCAGGAACGATCGCGCGGGCACGGCGGTTGGTGCGAGCCCAACGGTCCGCCAGCGCGCCGCCGATGAGGACACCTGCGAAGGAGGCGATCTGGATGTAGGCGGTCGCGGAGATGCCGGCTGCGCCAAGTCCCATCTTGAATCGATCGCGCAGGTACGTGGGCAGCCACACGTTGATCGACCAGTTGGACAGCCCGACCATCAGGTTCAGCGTGAAGAGGAGCCGGAATCCGCTACGCTGGAAAAGGGCGGTGAGGGTGGCGCCGAAGCCGCCGCGGTCAGCCGGTGGTGCCGTGGATTGAGCCGCTCGTTGCGCGTGTGGCGCATCGCGCAGCGTAGCAAGGAGGAGAAGAGAGTAGGCGATTCCGACGCCGCCGAAGATTCTGAATCCATAGCGCCAGCCGAAGTGTTCGGCGATGTATCCACCGACGCCGCCCAGCGCAGCCCCCGTATAGATTCCGGTCATGTGCAAGCCGGTGGCGAGCGATCGGGTGCGGCCCCGGTGGTAGTCGGCGATCATCGCGAGGGCGGCGGGGATGTAGCAGGCTTCACTGACGCCCATGAGGGCGCGGGAGATGAGGAGTTGGTTAAAGGTGCGGCCGAAGCCGCTCAAGAGAGTGGCGCCAGACCAGAAGAGCAGGCTCGCCGTGATGACGCCGCGGCGTCCGACTCGATCCGAAAGAAAGCCGCCAAAGGGGCTGACGGCGGCATAGACCCAGAGGAATGCGGAGGTGAGCAGCCCGAACTGCGCATCGGTCATGTGGATGTCGGCGCGGATCGGGTCGCGCATGCTGGCGATCATCAGGCGGTCGAGATAGTTGAGCAGCGCGACGAACCAGAGGAGTGCGACGACGACCCAGGCATAGCGCGAGGGGTTCAGGGTTGGCGTGGGAATGTCTATTCTCATGGGGAGGACCTGTTCCCGTGCCTGACCCGTCACGGAACCCCCAGCCGTGCATCGAGCGGCGTCGCCCCAACCTCGCCAGCGCCTCAGGAGAGGGTGCGCGTGAAGACATGAAGACCCTCGAGATCATGCCGGAGCGCGTGCATTCGCTCCGGCGTGAGGTTGGTCAATGGTGCACGCACCGGGCCGCAGGGGACGCCGGAGAGCGTCATGATGGCTTTGCCGACGGCAATCTCGCCATAGCGGCGCATGATTTCGACGATCTGCACCGCCTCGGCCTGTAGGGCCCGGGCAGTGGGTAGATCGCCATTGCTGAAGGCGGTGATCAAGCGTCGGTAAAGGGGCGCGGCAAAATTGTAGGTGCTGCCGATCGCGCCGCGTGCGCCGGCGGTGAGGGCGGCAAGGAGGATTTCATCTCGGCCGAACAGCACGTCCAAATCTGGACCGGCCAGTGCGAGACACTGCTGGAACTCCATCAGGTCATTGTGGGTGTACTTGATGCCGGCGAAGTTGGGGATGCGATCGCGGGCGGCCTGGAGGTACTCGATGATGGACGGGCAGACGCCGGTCATGGACGGTAGATGATAGAAATAAAACGGCAGCGCGGGCGCGCCGGCGGCAACGTAGGCGGAGAAATCAAGCAGCTCAGCCACGCCGGCAGGCTTGAAAAAGAATGGCGCGAGTGCGCTGCATGCGGCGGCGCCGGCGGATTGCGCGTGGGCGGCCAGTGCGCGAGCTTCGCGCGCGCTGGTGTGGCCGATGTGAACGATCACCGGGAGCGAGGGGGGGGCGGCATCCACCCATCGCTCGACCTGTTGCATGCGCTCGGCGGAGGTGAGGGAGAGGCCTTCACCGGTGGTACCGCAGACGAAGGCGGCGGAGACACCACCTTCGATGAGGAGGGCGGCCTGCTTCTCGATCGAGGAAAGCAGCAGTTCGCCATCCGGTGTGAACGGCGTATGCGGCGCAGCGACTAAGCCTGTTATTCCCAAGGGCGGCATAAATTTGCTCCCGGCGTGCCGTGATATATCACAGAGAACAATCAAACGTCAACGGCGCGCGTTCGCTTCCAACGTGACGCGCGCCGGGGGCAAAAGGCCCCATTTGCCTACCCGCGCCGACCTCGGTAGGATTTCCCCCTTTAACCTCACCGGCTAACCAACCGCCGCGAGGATTTGGACAACCAGCCGGGTGATGCGGAGCTGTGCCTTATGCGCTTAGTGGACATTCTGAAGCCCGAAAACATAAAAGTGCCACTGGAGGCACATACCAAGACCGAGGCAATCACCGAGTTGGTCGCCGTGCTGGCCAAAAACAACACCGTTGCCGATGCGAAGAAGGTCCTCGAGGCGGTGTTGGAGCGCGAATCGACGCGCACGACCGGCATCGGAAACGGGCTGGCGATCCCGCACGGCAAGTGCTCGGGGGCCAAGGACCTGGTGATGGCGATCGGGAAATGCGGGACGCCGATCGACTTTCAGGCGATCGATGGGCGGCCGGTCTCGCTGATCTGGCTGTTGGTGTCGCCTCCGGACAAGACCGGGCCGCACATTCACGCATTGGCGCGCATCAGCCGGTTGATGACGATCGAGAAGTTTCGCACCGCGCTGACGGCGGCGAAGACGCCCGAAGAGGTGTACGCGGCGGTGGTGGCGCAGGAAGAGGGGATGTAGCAGATCGGTCGTGGTCGCAGGCGTGGGAAGGTTCAGGCGGCGGTGTCGACGGCGCGGCGGCGTTTGATCTCGTCGCGCTGCAGGAACCCGACAAACTCAGACACCTTGCCGGCGGTCTGGCGGCCCTCAATGTCCTTGTCGAGCTTCTTAAAGACGAAGCCGGCCGCGATCTTGTCGGCGCCGGCGGGGCGGAAGTGAATCACGCGGCCCTCGGTCAACAGCTCCTCGTTTTGCCAACTGAGCAACATGCGAATTCGCTCGTTGACCAGCATGCGCGGCGGCTTTCCATCGCGGCCGGCCAGACAAAGGGCGCCCAGCCCGATGACGCTGAGGTTTTGCAGCTTGCAGGCGATCTCCTGGACGGCCATCGGCCGGTCGCGCAGGACAGCGTGCTCGGGGATGCGCCAGAGGCGCAGGCCGTAGGGGTGGTTCATGGGTAGCGCGGCGCGATACGCCTGGCGGCGCTGGTGGGCGCGAAAATTCTCGGGGAAGGGGAGGAAGAGCGCCTCGACGACAGTGCTGTCGTTCACGCGATAGGCGGGGTCGCGACCGCGGAGGGGCGACATAAAAACGATGGACGATTGCCCGGATTTGAACGCGACGCCGACGGGAGTATCCGCCTCCGCCAGCTCGGCGAGGAGCGGCGCTTCTTCGGGGATCGATTCCATCCAGAAGCCGTTCTCGGCCTCTGCCAGAAAGCGCGTCTTGTGGTGCCGCAGCATCCCCGCGGACGGCAGCGAGAGGATCGCCCCGCAGTTCCGGGCGATGGCTTCCTTCAACAGCTCGTAGTTTGGGTTGGACATCCTGAACGATCCCGCTTTTCGAGGCGCCTTGGGCTCGCGCCGCAAACCGAGCGGCGCTTCCCCGACCCTCTCATATCGGCCCGTCCCACCAGTCCATTAACACGCGCCAGTCCCACCAAGCTGCGCAAGGCCCCACAAAGTTTATCGGACCCCTTCGGTTAGTCCCGGTAGCGGGGCGGGGGATCGTCGTAGCGACGGTCGTCATATCGCCGGTCATCGTAGCGACGATCATCGTAGCGGCGGTCGTCATAACGGCGGTCGTCATAGCGATCGCGTGCCCGATCGCTTTTGTCCATCTCATTTCCGATAAGGCCACCGCCGACCGCGCCGACGGCTCCGCCGATGAGGGCGCCGCTGCCGGTGCGGCCGTGGGAATTGTTCCCGATGATGGCGCCGAGGCCCGCGCCAGCGGCGCCGCCGACCAATGCTCCGGTACCGGCCTTGGTTTCGCAGCCGATGGATCCGAGGCTGGCGATGGACAATGCCGCCACCGTGAGAAAACGGGGGGCCCAACGATGGAGAGAGAGATTCATGATGCGCGACTCCCTGACGGGTTGAATAACCGTCTCTGCCATTGTAGACAAGGTTGAACAGGGCGTCGTTAGCGATTACGGGCGGAAATCAAACGAAAAAGCCGCCGCAGGTCCCCTCGACCCGCGGCGGCCCAGTATTTACGTCATTTGCGGCCCTGACTTATTGAACGACCTGGGTGCTTTCATCGAAGACGCCGGTCGGGGTCTGGTTGGTGGCATGGATGTCACCGGTGGTCTTGTCATAGACCCAACCCGTGGCGGCGGCAGCGGCGTCGGAGACCGCGGAGAAGCCATTCAGGGGATTGTTGGGGATCGACTCAAGGTACGGCCCGAAGTTCAGGCCGCTGGCCGCGACGGTCGAACCGGTGACATCGCTCTTGCTCATGAGCTGTGTCCACTGGTTGGCCTTCAGGTCGGGCAGCGTGTCGTTGTGCTGGAGCTTGAATAACTGGATCTGGCTCCGCAACGTTTGCAGCTGGCTGACCGTGCTGCTGACGCGGGCGTTGGTGCTCGCGTTGGTAAACTGCGGGATCACGATCGCGGCGAGAATGCCGAGGATGATCACGACGATGAGGATTTCGACGAGGGTGAAACCCTGTTGGCGATTCTGGTTCCGATAAGCTCTGACCGACATATACCTCTCCTTGGTTCGTTTGACCTTGGCTGACACAGCGCGTGCCGCCCATAGGATGTCCAATACATTGGGCGGTCCGTCAAACCCACATTTGCATGGGACCGCAATCAACCCCCCTATCCATCGGCGGCTTTTGGGAGCCTGTTGAGCTATCGCCGAGAGCCTGACACATTCAAGTTGGTCCCCCTATCGCCGTGCGGGCGCGAGGGGA
>JBBRIN010000041.1:0-11510 GCA_038221115.1 Tepidisphaerales bacterium | reverse complement strand
GAGGATGCCATCGACCCAAACGCCGCGCCCCCCGCCGCCGTGCGCGCTTTCCCGCTCCTCAAGCAGCAATACGCCCAGAACCAGCCCGACGCCTTCAACAGCACTCTCGCCGGCTACCTCAGCAGCCTCGCCGACAATCCGTTGGCCGCCCACCCCGCCTCCAAGGCCCGCTTCGAAGCGTGGTTCAACACCTTCGATCCCTTCCTCCGCTGCAAGGCCCTCTACGTCACCGCGTTCGTCCTCATCTGCTGTTCCTGGCTGGGCTACACCAGGCCCCTTTACCGCTCCGCCATCGCCCTGGTCCTCCTCTCCCTCGCTGTCCACACCCTCGGCTTGGTCTCCCGCATCTACATCTCCGGTCGTCCGCCGGTTACCAACCTCACCTCCGCCTCCATCTTCATCGCCTGGGCCTGCATTCTGATGACCCTGGGCCTCGAATACTTCTTCCGCAATTCCATTGGCCTGCTCGTCGCCGGCGCACTCGGCTTCTGCTCACTGCTCATGGCCGACAGCCTCACCGTCCTCGAGGGCGACACCCTCAAGGTCCTCCAGGCCGTTCTCGACACCAACTTCTGGCTCGCCACCCACGTCGTCTGCGTCACCCTCGGCTACGCCGCCACCATCCTCGCCGGCATTCTCGGCACCGTTTACATCCTCGGCGGCCTCTTCACCTCCTCGATGGACAAAACCCGCTCCCGCGACCTCACCCGCATGACCTACGGCATCGTCTGTTTCGCGATGCTCTTCAGCTTCGTCGGCACCGTCCTCGGCGGCATCTGGGCCGATCAATCCTGGGGCCGCTTCTGGGGCTGGGATTCCAAGGAAAACGGCGCGGTTCTCGTCGTTCTCGCCAACGCCATCCTCCTCCACGCCCGCTGGGGCGGCCTGGTGCGCGAGCGCGGCATCGCCGTCCTCTCCATCTTCGGCGTCATGATCACCCAGTGGTCTTTCTTCGGCACCAACCAGCTCGGCATCGGCCTCCACGCCTACGCACCCACCGAAGGCCTCTGGGCAACCCTCATGATCGCCTGGGGCATCGAGCTCTCCATCCTCCTCGCCGGCCTCATCCCCCTCCCCGCCTGGCGCAGCTTCCGCCTCCGCTCCGAACCCGCCTCGTGATAAAAGAATCATCCCGCGCCGCGCGTCATCCTGAGGTACCCTCGAAGGATCTGCGTCACCCGAAAAGACGCGCCAAATGTGCTCGCGCCGTGGCACGGGGATTCAACCGGTGTAAAGTGGACCGGCTCCTCAGAGCCCTCAGATTCGCCCAAACGTCTCTCCCCCACCAGACATTCCTGTCCGCCTCTTTCTCCCCCCCTACCTCTTCATCGCCAAACTCGCCACCACCGCCGTCAACTCCGTCGGCTCCACCGGCTTGGCCACGTGCGTCTGATACCCCGCCCGCAGTGCCCGCGTCCTGTCCTCCGCCCGCGCAAACGCCGTCAGCGCCGCCGCCGGCGTCCGCCCCCCCTCTTCGGCGCTCAGCGCTCGAACGTGCCGAATGAACTCATATCCATCCTCGCCCGGCATCCCGATGTCGCTCACGATCATGTCCGGCCGTTCGCGGCGCAATAGCGACATCCCCTCCCGCGCCGACGTCGCGCCGAATACCTGCGCCCCGCACTCCTCAAGAACTCGCCGCAGGAGATTGAGCGCATCCGGCTCATCATCCACCACCAGCACCTTCACCCCCTCCAATGACGGGTGATCCGGCACGCTGCTCGAAGCCGCGATCCCCCGCGGGTGCTGCCGCGCCATGTTGGGCTCCCCCGAGTGCATCACCATCACTGGAAGCTCGATGCAGAACGTCGCTCCCTTCGCCTCCCCATCGCTCATGGCGCGCACCGCCCCGCCGTGCAGCTCCACCAGGTGCTTCACGATCGATAGCCCCAGCCCCAGGCCGCCATGCCGCCGCGTCGTCGAACCGTCCGCCTGCCTGAATCGCTCAAACACATACGGCAAAAATTCCGCCTTGATCCCCTGCCCGCTGTCGACGACGCACACCTCAATGTGACTGTTTACCGGCTCCAGGCCTACCTGAATCGTCCCGCCCCGCGGCGTGAATCTGATTGCGTTTGACAACAGGTTCCAGAAGCATTGCTGGAGTCGGTTGGAGTCGCCCCGCACGGGCCCTGCCAGCGGATCGAGCACCACTTGGAGCCGAATGCCCTTCGCATCCGCCGAATGCCGCACCGAGGCGACCGCCGCCTTTACCACGTCCTGAACGTCCACCCGCTGCACGTCCAGCCGCAGCTTCCCCGAGATGATTCGGCTCATGTCCAGCAGATCTTCGATCAGTTGCGTCTGCACCTTCGTGTTCCGCTCGATCACCGACAGGCCTTCGGCCAGTTCCTCGTCCTCGTGCTCGCGCGAGCGCAGAATTTGCGCCCACCCCAGGATTGCATTCAGCGGCGTTCGCAGCTCGTGCGATAGCGTCGCCAGAAACTCGTCCTTCATGAGGCTCGCGCGCTCCGCCTCCGCCCGCGCCGCGCGCTCGGCTTCCAGCAGCGATTCTCGCTCCTGCGCCGCTCGTTTTAACTCGGTGATGTCCCGGGCAATCTTCGAGGCGCCGGTGATGACACCGGAGGCATCCCTGATCGGCGACACCGTCAGCGACACGTTCAGCCTCGTGCCGTCCTTTCGCATCCGGACCGTCTCGAAATGTTCGATTCGTTCCCCCTTCCGCAAGCGGTCCAGGATAGTCTGCTCTTCGTTCCCCAGTTCCGGCGGTATGAGGATGGTGACCGATTTGCCGACGACCTCGTCGGCCGTGTAGCCGAAGATTCGTGCCGCCCCCTGGTTCCATGTGATGATGATTCCATCCAAGGTCTTGCTGAGAATCGCGTCGTCCGACGATTCCACGACCGCCGCCAGCCGGATGCGCATCTCCTCGGCCCGCTTGCGCTCCGTCACGTCGTGAACCGTACCGATCAGATGGGTGAACGCCCCTCCAGCATCGAAGATCGGCGTCACCGAAACCTCACCCACCTTGGTGCCGGATGGGTATTCCGTCGTTTCTTCCCATCGCACTGAACGCCGCTCCCGCGCCGCCGCGGCGTAGTGCTCCAGCACCTTCGACCGCGACGGCTCGGGAATGACTTCATCGACCAGTTTCCCCACGACCTGCTGCTCGGACAGCCCAGTCGCCGCCACGAATGCCTGATTGACCGACACGAACCGGAATCGCCCCCCCGCCTCCGCCGCCAGGTAGAAAATGACGTCGGATACGTTGCTGTAAATGAGCGACAGCTCGCGCTCGCGCGCTTGCAGCGCCTCCTGCGCCGCCGAAAGCTGCTCTTCGGCGCGCTGTCGCGCCACCAGGATGCTTTCGGCGTTTTGCAGCGCCACGGAGCGGAGCAGCTTCTCCTCGCTCTCGACCTCCTCCATTACCGCCCTCCGATCATTTCCGCCGCCAGAGCGGTCCCCATCACACGCGCGCGTATTTTCGCAAACGCCGTGTCGCGCGTCGTCGTCGTGTCATCGCAAAACGGCGAGAAGCCGCAGTCGTCGCATGTACCCAACTGCTCCACCGGCACGTATTCGGCGGCTTCAAGCACCCGGTCCCGCACTTCCTCGGCCGTGTCCACGTGCGGGTCGATCGGCGCCACCACGCCCACGAACACACGCTGGTCCGGCTTAATGTGCTGGCGAATGATCTTCAACACCCGTACGCGGTCCTTCTCCCCCGCCAGCGCCACATAGAAGTTACCCGCTTTGAGCTCGAACAGGCTAGGTAGCAATTCCGCGTAATCCACGTCTCCGCTGTGCGTCGAATCGCGATCGCTCCCCGGGCAGGTGTGTACCCCGATCCGCGTCCGATCCTCCGCCGAGAATCGCGACAATGCCATGTTATTCAGATCGATGAAGCGGTGCAGGAGGTTCCCCGTCGGATCGATCTTCACCGCAAGCCGCCCCTCGGTGAAGTCGATCTGCACCTTGTGGGCCCCCTTTTGAAGGCAACTGCGAATCTCCTTTTCATGTTCCGCAAGCAGGTCGCCAATGAACTGGTCGCGCGGGTAGCCGGGAATCTCGTCCGCCGGGTACATCAGGCTCAGCGCCGACGGCGAGATCACCGCCTGCTTCACCGGAACCTTCGCGTAACGCAGCGCCACGTCCAGGTACGCATCCGCATACCGCTTGTATCGAAATGGACCGCCCGTCAGCCGGGGCATCCGCCGCGTATGGCCCGCCGAAAATGGGATCTTAAACCCATCTGGAGCCGTATTCGGCAGCCCGTGAACGCAATACGTCCAGAAATTGTGGTATTTCCGCTGCTCCCCGTCGGTAATCACCGGAGAGCCCGTCGCTTCGAATCGCTGAATCGTGTCCCGAATCGCCTCGTCGTACATCTCATCAAGAGCCGGGTCCGTCCCATCTATCTTCTCCAATGCCTGGATTAGCGGAATCGGCCTTGGAATACTTCCGATGGGCTCGGTCGGGATCATCATGTTCGCGAGCATAATCCCGCACACACCCAACGGGCAAATGGGCAATCCTCTGCACTCGACTCACCGTGAAACATTTCCCTAACTTTCCATTTGACATGCTCGATTGGTTAGGGTATCATTCGCCCTAACGTAGACCGTCTCTCGGCAAAGGAAGGCCCATGATTACCGTCAAGCAAATCGACCGCACCTGGACCGCCCGGCAGTACGAGCGCCTCTACCGCGATCTCATCACCTTCCGCCCCGAGGCCAATCTCACTCCCGAGCCCGAATCCGGCTGGGCAGCTCCCGCCGCCGCGATGGCCCTCATCCGCATGGACGAATTAGACCAATCCTACGTCCCCCTCTATAGCCGCCTGGTCAAAGCCCTCATCGCCTGCCAGCAAGCCGATGGCTCGTGGGGCGATTTGGTCACCACCGCTCTCTGCTGCCGCGCCCTTCTCTGCGGCCAGGGCGAGGGCATCGCCATCGATCGTGGCATCGCTTTCCTCGCCAATTGTCAAAAATCCGAAGGCCCCTGGCCCCGCATCCCTCTCCGCCGCATGCCCGAAGACGCGGCCGTCACCGTCGCCATCCTCACCCACTTGGGAGCCGACCCCGCCTTCCAGTCCGTCGTTCGCCTCGACGACGTCCTCGCCTGGCTCCAGCTTAACGAGCCTTTCCTTGACCTCTCCACCCGTCAGAATTGGTCTCGCATCTCCCGCCGCTGCCGCCACCCCGCCGTCCCCATCCAACAAACCATCTGGTGCTGAATCTTCCATCAATGAAAAGCGGGCGAACCCGAAGGTCCGCCCGCTTCAACAAGCGAAATCTGGGAAATCTCAATGCGTTCCGGCCGACGCCTGACTTGGCGCTTCGGGCAACTTCAACACCATTCCCAACTTTAACTTTGCCGGGTCGCTGCCGATCGCCGTCTTATTCAGCTCATAAATCTTCTGCACCATGTCCGTCTTCCCGTACAGCTTCTGCGCGATCTTGTGCAAATTATCTCCCGATGCGACGCGATATTCGCTCTTCGCATCGATCGTCGCCTCCAGCTTCGCCCCCGCCGGCAACGCCCTTGTGCCTGTCCCGGCAACCGCCTCCTTCTCCGACGGCTTCACCTCCGACGCATCCGGCAGCACGATCACCATGCCGGGCTTCAGCTTCGCCGGGTCCAGCCCCTGGTTCGCCCGCAGGATGAACGGGTAATAGCTCGCATTCCCATACGCCGCCAAAGCAATGGTCGAAAACGTCTCACCCTTCTGCACCGTGTGCTGCCGCGCGCGCTTCCCCGCGTCGAATGGCGCGGCCGCCCCCGACGACGGCTTGGTCGTCGGTGAGATCGCGCTGCGCGCATCCTCAGCCGCCGGAACGACGATCGCCGTCCCATTCGACGGCACCACCGCCGTCCCCTGGCTATCCGTCCCATTGAACATGGATCGCCCGCCCGTCGCGCGCTCCACCGCCGCCGCCACCCGGTCATTAGGGTCCGGCGTGTGGCTCACCCCGATCAAAGGCGTGTTCTGCTGCCCCCATAACTTCTCCCCCCAATCCTTGTCCGTTTTCTCTGTTTCCGTCGGCGTCAGCACCAGAGGCTTGGCATCGTCCGCCGCCGTCGCCACCTTCTCCGGTTCGACTGCCGGCTTATCCGCCGGCTTCGGCGTCACCGGTGGCGTCACCGTGGCGACAGCTCTCTCCTTCTCACGGACCGGCTTGGCCGTGTCCGCACCCTTCCCGCTCGGCGCGATCGGCGTTTCCGCCAGCTCACGCGCGCCGCCCTGCCCGCCAATGTCGCCTGCGCCGCCCGCGCCATCGATCTGGCCCGAGTCGACCTGCGCTTGATGTTTATTGGATTTCCCGCCCGTGGACACGGTCAGGTATACGATGACAACCGCCAGCATGACGCCGCCGATCGACATCCCGAGAATCACGTCCTTGCGCATAAAATGGGACTCCTTCCCAAGTTCAATCCCGCGTGCGACACCCCGGTGCGCGCGAAGGATGTATGGCCCGACCTGAAATGTTCGGAACACGCGACAGTGGCCTGGCAGCCCGATGAATACAGCTTTACGTCCGTGCCGCCAACCCGCTGCGCCTGCCCGATGTGAGCTCGACGCCACGCACCGGCGGCTGCCGTCCGGCCGCCTGCGTTTCCTTGCCACTTCCGATCAGCAAGATGGGCGACGCGATCGCAATCGACGAGTACGTTCCAACCAATATGCCAACCAGCAGAACAAAAGTAAAGCCATGGATGCCGGATCCACCGCAAATATACATCACCGACACCGTGATCAACGTCGCACCCGCCGTCAGCAGCGTGCGGCTCAGCGTCTGGTTGATCGAGTCGTTGATCACCTTGCGCGTCAAATGCCCATACCTTCCGCGGTTCTCGCGGATGCGGTCGAACACCACGATCGTGTCGATCATCGAGTAACCCATCACCGTCAGGATCGCCGCCACCAGAGTCAGGTTGATGCGGAATGGCTCAACGAGCAGCGCCCGCCCGACGCCGTTGTCGAGATAATGGCTGATGCCCACCGCCCCGATGACGATCACCGTGTCATGCACCAGCGCGACGACGGTTGCCGTCGCGAACTTGATGTCGCCGAATCGGAACCAGATATAAACCATGATGACGATGATCGACACGATGGTCGCCAGCAACGCGTCGCGCTGCGTGTCGCCGGCGACCTGGGGATCGAAATTGCTGACCTTCTGGAGCTTGGCCTCGCGGCCGACGCCCTCGCGCGTCAGCTTCCAGAGCGGCGCCGCCACGTTGTCCTTCCAGCCTTCGGGGCTCTTGGCGTACGGGAAGTCCGGCTGCGCGACCAGAACCACTGCTTCTTTCACCGGCCTTTTTAGCGCCTCCTTGTCGATCTTGAGCCCCGGCTCAGTATCCAAGGGCAGGACCTGGAGTCGGAACTTGCTCAGGCTCGTTTCCGAACCCGGCGCGGTCGAAGCGCGGTCGAGTCGCAATGCGATGTCATCCGCACTGATGGGCGGAGTGAGGTTGCGCAGCACGATCGCGGCGCCGCCGGTGTAATTGGAGGCGCTCGGAATGTTCTTCCCGTCGATCGTGAGGGTGTCCTTCTCGATAGGGATGATTGCCTTGCCGATCGCCTGATCCACCGCCGGGACGTCGAATTGCTCATATCTGCTCGGCAGCTCGATCTTCAGGTTCGTTCCCAGCGCCGCCAACACCGCGTCGCGAACTTGTGCGGCCTCGTGGCTGGGAGTGACAACTTCATACGAATCGAGCCTCCCGTTCAGCGAGACGATGCTGGGGCTGGGGATCTCGGTGCGGTGGGCGGACAGGAGCTTGTCGATCTCGTCGCGGGACATATCGTGCTTGAGCTCGAACTGCACGGCGGTGCCGCTGGCGAACTCGATGTCGAACATGTCGCGCTTCTTGATGAAGAACGCGCTGACGCCGATGAGCGTGAAGATCGTGCTGAATGCGATAAACGGCCAGATCAGCCCCATCCAGTCGATGTCGGGCTTCAGCAGCTTGTCCCACTTGGGGAAGCTGGTCGGAATGCTGCCGAGCTCCTTGATCCCATACTTGTCGATCAGGATCGCAAAGATCGTCTTGGTCACGAACAGGGCGGTGAACAGCGAGCTGGTGATGCCGATGACCAGCGTGAGGCCGAACCCGCGGACTTCCTCGGAGCCGAAGAAGTACAGGCAGAGCGACGTGATGATCGTCGTCATGTTGGAGTCGACGATGGCGGAGAAGGCCCGGTCGTAGGCGTGCTGGAGGGCGAGCTTGAGCGGGAAACCGCGATGCTCCTCTTCGCGCATGCGCTCGAACACGAGCACATTGGCGTCGACGGCGGTGCCGATGGTGAGGATGATGCCCGCGATACTCGGCATGGTAAAAGTCGCGCCGAACATGCAGAGGACACCGAGGATGATGATCAGGTTCATCACCACCGCGAAAAAGGCGACCAAGCCCGCGAGGTAGTAGTAGCCGATCAGGAAGACACCGACGACGACGACACCGATGAAGCTGGCAATGAGGCCGCGGTAGAGGTTGTCGACGCCGAGCTGTGGGCTGACCGTGCGCTCGGAGATGGGCTCATCGGCAAGACTGGCGGGGAGCGAGCCGGCGGAGAGCGTGTTGACAAGATACTTCAGCTCCGTAGGGTCAAAGCCGCCCGCGCCGCCACCGGAGATCTGCCCGCGCGCGCCGATCTCGCTGTTGATATTGGGGGCGCTGATCATGCGCTCGTCGAGCACGATGGCCAGCGGAGACTTGATGTTGTTGCGGGTCAGCTCGCTGAAGAGCTTGGCGCCCTGCGCGTCGAATTCGAAATCGACGATGTTGTTGCCGTTGCCATCGCGATTCGGCCGGGCCGACGCGAGCGCCCAGGGCTGGCGATCCGTGCGGTGGATCATCGACCGGTCGGACGTGACGTAGGCCAGTGCATATCGCTTGGTGTCATCGCCGGGGATGGAGAAGGTCTGGCTCTTGAACTCGCTGGGGTTGTCGATGACGTACCAGCGCATGGTGTCGTTGGCCTGTGGAGCGGTGCCGCGCGTGTGCAGACGTTCAATCATCGCCTGGGCGGCCGGCGTCTGCAGGTCGGCGCCGTCGACGAGGATGTGGAACTCGAGCACGCCGGAGCCGCGGAGCATGCGCTTCAGGTCGGAGCTGTCGTCGAGCGAGTTTTTGAACTTCTGGAAATTGAGGTAGGCGACCTTGTAATCCTCGATCGCCTTCTGTCGGGCCGGGCTGCTGCCATACCGGCTGGTGATCTCGTCGAGGCGGCGCTTCTGCGCCTCGCCGGGCAGGCCCAGCGCGTCGTTCAGCTCTTCAACGGGCAGATTGGCCGTTTCGAGCTTCTGCTGCTCTTTGTCATATTTGATCTCGGCTTCGGCCTGCGCCTGCGCCGCCGCATTTTTGGTGGGAGTATCGTTGGCCTTCTCGGCGGCGCCATATGCGGCCTTCTGCTTTTCGATCTCATCGTGGAGCGTCGCCAGCGCTTTGTACTGGTCGAGCCGATCGTTGCTCCCGCCGGAAAGCTCGGCCAGGCGGGCATCGCGGTCGGCGTTGGCGGGCGACTCAATGGCGCGCCTGACATCGTCTACACTGACGTTCGTCTCTTTCAGTTCCTGCTGAGCAATGATCAGCGCCTTCTGCGCCTTGTCGCGCTCGCCGCTGTTGGGAGAGCGCGGAATCTGAATCTCAAGGCGGTTGTCACCCTGCGGACGCCAAACCAGGTTCAACACCCCCTGCGGGTCGACGCGCTTCTTCAGGGCCGCCGCCACCTTCTCGGCCAGAGTTTCACCGCCGCTGCCCTTGTCGGACGAGCCGGGGGGCGCCTTGATGTCGTAGGTCAGGCTGGTGCCGCCGGCGATGTCAATGCCCGGCTTGAGGTTGACCTTCTGCGACCAGGGCTTGTTGGTGGCCAGTTCGCTGGTCCGGATAATGCCGCCCCCGATTCCGGGGAACCCGAAGAGGCAAAAGATCAAGACGCACGCGATGAGAATCAGTCTACTACCGTAATTGTGAGGCATGTTGGTTCCAGGATTCGGGGTTCAGGGTTCAGGGTTCAGGAAAAGCGGAAGACGATCGTCTTGGCTGAACCCTGAACCCTGAACCCTTTGGAGTTTCTTATTTCTTCTCTGCCGCCGCGGTAGCCTCGTCGTCGACGATGCGATGGATGGCTTTGCGGGAGAACCGGATCTTGGTGTTGTTGGTCTCGTCAACCTTGACGAGGACCTCGTTTTCGCGGGCCTCAATCACAGTGCCGAGGATGCCGCCGATCGTTTGAACGCGATCGCCTCGCTTCAGGTTGTCGAGCATCGCCTGCACCTTCTTCTGCTCGGTCTTTTTGCTGCGAGTGCTGAAAATCATCAGCACGGCGAAGCCGATCATGAGGGCGAAGATAGGGTTGGCCCAAAATGGTGCAGCGGTAGCCTGCGTTGCGGGGGCGGTGGTTTGGGCCAACAGAGTGAACGGGATCAAGGAGGCTCCTTATTCGTCAATGGTCGGTGGTGCGTCGTCAGTTGCAGGTTGCCCGTCGGTCTTGCCCGGTCCGATTCGGCACCGGGGATCGGTGGCGAGGAACCGGGAGAACGCTCCACCGTGGATGGCCTGGCGGATGTCCGCCATGAATCGTTGGTAGAACCGTATATTATGCACGGAAACCAGTATGGGGCCAAGCATCTCGGCCGCGAAAAAATAGTGGCGGATGGCGCCGCAGGTAAACGTGCGGCAGGTGTAACAGTCGCACCCTTCCTCGATGGGGCCGGTATCGCGGGCAAAGCGGCTATTGCGGAGACGGATGGCGCCGCTCGCCGTGAAGGCATAGGCATTGCGGCCGTTACGGGTGGGAAGGACGCAGTCGAACATGTCGATGCCGGTCGCGACGGCGGCGGCGATATCCCGTGGAAAACCGACGCCCATCAGGTAGCGGGGCTTGTCCTGTGGCAGGAGCGGCGTGGTGCCCGTGAGGACAGTCTTCATCGCCTCGAAGCCCTCGCCGACAGCCAAGCCGCCAACGGCATAACCCGGGAAGTCCATGGAAATCAGATCGCGCGCGCATCGCGCCCGAAGAGTTAGGTCGGTGCCCCCTTGAACGATGGCGAAGAGGGACTGGTTGTCAGATCGCTGGTGGGCCGCCATGCAGCGCTTCGCCCAGGCAACGGTGCGCTCGACGGCAACTCGGTGATACTCCTGCGGCGCGTCGGCGGCGGGGCACTCGTCAAAAGCCATGATAATGTCGGCGCCGAGGGCGTTTTGGATAGTCATCGAGCGCTCGGGGTCGAGATGGACGGTAGCGCCGTCCACATGGCTCCTGAAGGTAACGCCGTCATCCGTGATCTGGTTGAGATCGGCGAGCGAGAAGACCTGGAAGCCGCCTGAATCGGTGAGGATGGGGCCGGGCCATGCCATGAAGCGATGAAGGTCGCCAAGATCAGCGACGACCCTTTCGCCGGGGCGGAGCATCAGATGGTACGTGTTGGCTTGGATGCACTGAGAGCCGGTTGCGGCGACATGTTCTGTGTGTACCCCCTTGTTGGTGCCCTTGGTGCCGACAGGAATAAAGGCGGGGGTATAGAAGCAGCCATGACGGG
>JBBRIN010000040.1:0-11665 GCA_038221115.1 Tepidisphaerales bacterium | reverse complement strand
TCGCGCCAAGAGCTCGTTCCTGGCCAACATGAGCCACGAGATTCGCACCCCGATGACCGCGATCCTCGGCTACTCCGACCTCATGCTCGAGCCGAACCGCACGTTGTCCGACCGGCAGGATTACCTGCAAGTTATCCGCCGCAACGCCCGGCATTTAATGGACCTGATCAACGACATCCTCGACATCTCCAAGATCGAGGCCGAGAAGATGACCGTCGAGCGCATCCCGACCGACCTTCCGCAGTTGGTGATGGATGTCGTCTCGATGCTCCGCCCGCGAGCGCTGGAAAAGGAACTCTATCTCACCGTCGACTTTGCCGGCACGATCCCGCGCACCGTGCAGAGCGATCCGTTGCGGCTCAAGCAGATCCTGATGAACCTGATCGGAAACGCGATCAAATTCACCGGCCGCGGCGGCATCCTATTGCGGGTCAGTTGCGACGCCAACGCCGCCGGGAGCCGCGTCCGGTTCGACGTGCGCGACACCGGCATCGGCATGAGCGCCGACCAGATCGGCCGGCTCTTTCGTCCGTTCGCGCAGGCCGACGATTCCATGACCCGCAAATACGGCGGCACGGGCCTGGGCCTGGTCATCAGCAAGCGGCTGGCGGTCCTGCTGCACGGAGACATCACCGTCACCTCCGAGCTCGGGCTCGGCAGCACCTTCAGCCTCTCGCTGGACGGCGGCTCGCAGGACGGGGTGGAGATGCTCGAGAACCTCAGTGAATCGATGCTCGCACCGGCAAGCGCCGAAACCCAGGCCGTCGGCGTTCGCCTCGGTGGCGGTCGCATCCTGCTGGCGGAGGATGGGCAGGACAACCAGTGCCTCATCTCCCTGCACCTGGTGGCCGCCGGCGCTCAGGTGGTCATCGCCGAGAACGGCCGGATTGCCGTCGACAAGCTCAAGGCAGAGGCGTTCGACGTCGTACTGATGGACATGCAGATGCCCGTGCTCGATGGGTACGGCGCGACTTCAGAGCTGCGCCGCCGCGGGTACACGCTGCCGATCATCGCGCTGACCGCGCACGCCATGACCGGCGATCGGGAAAAGTGCCTTCAGGCGGGATGCACCGATTACGTCACCAAGCCGATCGACAAAGAGCGGCTGATGATGGTGGTCGCCGCGCACCTGGAAGCCGGCCGAGCCGCACAGGCGCGCGAGCGGAAGGTCGCGCCGCCGCAGGCGCCGGCCGCCACCCCGTCACCGGCGGCGTCGTCCGACCCGGCGACGATGATGCGCCAAGCGGTCGCAGGGTTCGTGGGCCGGTTGCCGGAGCGGGTCAAGTCGATCACGGCGTACCAGCGCGCGAACAATCTCGAAGAATTGCATCGGATCATTCACCAGTTGAAGGGCTCGGGGGCAGGCTACGGTTTCCCGCAGATTTCAAAGCTGGCTGCCGCGGCTGAAGAGCGAATCAAAGCCGGCGCCCCCGCCCACGAGGTGGCGGCCGCCGTCAACGATCTTTTGGAGTGCATGCGCAGGATCGAAGGGTACGACGTGAGCCAGGAGATCGCGAATGCCGCATAGGGTCCTGCTGGTCGACGATTCGACCGACATTCACGAACTCGTGCAGATCGGGCTCGCCGGTGAGCCCGTGCAACTGTTTTATTGCGAGGACGGCGCGGCAGGCGTCGCCATGGCCGGGGAGTTGATGCCGGACCTGGTCCTGCTGGACGTCGAGCTGCCCGGAATGCACGGCTTCGAAGTCTGCCGCATCCTCAAGTCGCAGTCCATTACGGCCGCGATGCCGATCGTTTTCCTGACCGGCGCGTCATCGATTGAAGAAAAGATGCGCGGCCTCGATTTAGGGGCCATCGACTATGTGACCAAGCCTTTTGACCCGATCGAGCTGCGGGCGCGGGTACGGGCGGCCCTGCGGACCAAGTCGCTGATGGATGCGCTGGCGCACGAGGCGGAGACGCTTCAGGCAAGCGAGGAGCGGTTTCGCATCCTGGCGGAGCACTCCTCGGATGTCATCTCTCGCTTGGACGCGGCCGGCACATTTCTCTACGTGTCGCCCGCCTGTAAACGGCTGCTGGGCTATCGCCCGGATGAATTGTGCGGCCGGCGGATGGTGGACATGGTCCATCCCGACGACGTGCCGCGGCTGCTGGGGGCGCAATCGGCGGCGGTCGCCTCCCGCCAGGCCGTGACGGCGGAGTTTCGGCTGCGCGAGATCGGCGGCGAATACGTCTGGTTCGAATCCACCTCGCGCGCCGTCGCCCTGGGTGGCGGACGACCTTTGGAATTTCACGCGACGTCGCGCGACGTGACGGCACGAAAGCGCACCGAAGAGCTCGACCGAACGCGGGCCCACGTGCTGGAGATGATCGCGCAGGATGCGGAACTCATCGAGGTGCAGCGGGCGATCATCGGTCTGGCGGAATCCGAATGCCCGGGGACCACCGGAGCGATCGTGCTGTTGCAAAGCGGAAGGCTCGAATTGATCGCACCGGGCCTCGATGCAGACGTGCGCGCGGGGCTCGACCGACACCTGATTCGGCTTGCGTCGGGACTCTGCAGCCGAGTCGCGTCGGCGGGCGGCGGTGGGGCTGTTTGCGATCTGGCGACCGACGAGCAGTGGGCGGAAACCAGCGCAAGCCTGCTGAGAATTGGATTTCGATCTTGTGCTTACAGCCTGGTGCGCGCCGGGTCGGGCGATGTGATGGGGATGCTCGCGGCGTTCTCGCGTCGAGCGGCCTCGGACGCGGACGGCATACGCAGCTCAATGGAAAAGACGGCTCGCCTCATGGCGCTGGCCGTCGAACACCGGCAGCTCACCGAACAGCTCTCCTATCGCGCGCACCACGATGCACTGACGGGCCTGCCGAACCGCATGCTGCTCGGGCAGCGCCTGCACCAGGCCATGCAACAGGCGCGCGAGGCGGGGCAGCAGGTCGGGGTGCTCTACATCGACGTGGACCGCTTCAAGGTAATCAACGACACGATGGGTCACCTCGTCGGCGACCTGTTGCTGTGTCAACTGGTTGAGCGCGTGCAGTCAGTTACAGGCGATACTGGAATGCTCGCGCGGCTCGGGGGCGACGAGTTTGCCCTTGTTATTCCGGGCTTAAGCGACCGGACAGTCGCTACCGCGCTAGGACTCCGTATCCTCGAATCACTGAAGTCGCCGTTCACGATCGGCGGCCACGAGCTGTTCGTCACGGTGAGCCTGGGCCTGAGCGTTTTCCCCGATGACGGCCAGGACGCGGTGACGCTTCAGAAGAATGCCGACGCGGCGATGTACCGCGCGAAGGGCGGCGGGCGGAACAACCTGCAATGCTTCGACCGGCGCATGGACGCCGTGGCAAGCGAACGTCTGGAGCTGGAGACAGCATTGCGGCGGGCAATCCATGCCGGTGAATTTGAGCTGCACTACCAGACGCAATCGGATCGATCGGGCATCTGCGGCATCGAGGCACTGGTGCGATGGAGGCGACCGTCGGGAGAAGTAATGCCGCCCGGCGCTTTCATTCCACTGGCGGAGGAGACGGGACTCATTCTTCCGATGGGGACATGGATCATTCGAGAGGCAGCGCGGCAATGGAAGGGCTGGAGCGAACGCGGGCTCGATTGGCGGGTCGCGGTCAATGTGTCGGCGATGCAGTTCGCGCAGCAGGATTTCTTCAACATCGTGCGACAGGCGCTGGCGGAGAATGGGATGCCGCCGCACCGATTGGAGCTGGAGCTGACCGAGAGCCTGCTCATGAAAAACCCGGTGGACGCGGCCGCCAAACTAACGCGGCTGCGCGAGCTGGGGGTCACGCTGGCGATCGACGACTTCGGAACGGGATATTCGTCGCTGTCCTACCTGCAGCGCCTGCCGGTCGACACGCTGAAGGTCGACCAGTCGTTCGTATCGTCGATCGAGGCTCCATCGTCGCCGGGAGCTGCGGCGGAAGGCGCGGCCATCGTGCGGGCGATCATCTCGATGGCGCACTCGCTGGGCAAACGCGTCGTGGCCGAGGGTGTGGAAACCGTGCGGCAGCGGGACTTTTTGCTGGGGCTGGGATGCGATGCGATGCAGGGCGATCTGTTTGGCGCGCCGCTGCCGCAGGCGGACCTGCTCAAAACTTTGCGTGTCGCCAGGGCGGCTTAGGCCGCGCACTTCGCGCCGCCGTCATTCGGCCGTACCCTGCTGATCATGTGCGGTTTTGCCGGTGTCGTCGCATGGGACGACCGTTTTCACATCACCCGCGAGCAACTCCAGTCGATGAGCGCGCGCGTCGCCCATCGCGGGCCGGACGGCGACGGCACACACCTCACGCATGACCGCGAGGCGACAGTGCTTCACCCGCAAGCGGGACTCGTACACCGGCGGCTGGCCATCCTCGACCTGGACCCCCGGGCCAACCAGCCATTCACCGACGGGCACGGCCGATGGCTGATCTACAACGGCGAGATCTATAACTTTCGCGATCTGCGCAAGGAACTGGAAGCCCTTCGGCCGGAGTATGCCTGGCGCACGACCGGTGATACGGAAGTGTTGCTTGTGGCTTACGACGCATGGGGCGAGCGATGCGTGGATCATCTCACTGGCATGTTCGCATTTGCGGTGTGGGAAGACCGCACCAGCACGTTGTTTCTCGCGCGCGATCGGATGGGACAAAAGCCGCTTTACGTGGCGTTCGTGGAAGAAGGATCGGGCCTGTCGCGAGGCGAGCCGGTGAAGGCGGGACAGGGGCACGTCGGAGCCGTCGCGTTCGCCAGTGAATTGCCGGCACTGCTGGCGCTGCCTTGGATGGACCGCGATGTGACATACGATGCGCTGATCGAGTATCTGCAGTGGGGATACATCCCCAGCCCGCTGACCATTTTTAGGGGCGCGTGGGGATTGAAGCCTGGCACGACGATGACGGTTGCGCGCGGAGGGGCGGTCGATCAAGCCTACTTCGATCCGAACCAAATCGACCGGGCGACATCGGACGTCAAAGACCCGGTGCGGCGCGCCCGCGACCTGGTGATGGAAGCGGTTCGGCGCCAGCTCGTCAGCGATGTGCCGCTGGGATGCTTCCTGAGCGGCGGGATCGACAGCTCCATCATCGCCGCCGCGATGGTGGCGGCACGGAAGGAGAGCGGCGAGCGCGTCCTGACGTTTTCGATCGGCTTCGATGATCCGCGCTATGATGAGCGCAGTCATGCGGCGGAAGTGGCGCGGCACCTTGGGACGGATCATCGGGCGTTTGACGTGCGCCCGGACGCGGCGGCCGACCTGCCGAAGATCGCCGCGGCGTTTGGCCAGCCGTTCGGCGATTCGTCGGCATTGCCCACTTATTACCTGTCGCGGCAGACGCGGGAACATGTAAAGGTCGCGCTGAGCGGTGATGGTGGCGATGAGTTGTTCGGCGGGTATGACCGATACCGCGCGATGCGCCTTTCGCAGCGCCTGCGCGCGATCTTTACCCCATACCCGTGGAAAGCCGTGGCACCGCTGGCAGCGCTCCTGCCGGGTACGCACGCGAAGTCGGCGCTCGCGCGCATCAAGCGATTGGTGGCTTCATTGCCTCTTGCCGCGCCGCAGCGATATTCGCAATACGTCCGGCTGTTTGACGATCGATTGATGTACGCCCTGCTGTTGCCGACGGTGCGCGATTCCTTCTGGCTCGAATGGGACCGCATGGCGACACATTTCGAAAACGCCATGCCCGAGCGGGGCCCGGTGGAAGCGGCGCTTGCCGTCGACCGGCTCTATTATTTGCCGGACGATCTGCTGGCCAAGGTCGATCGCTGCTCGATGCAGTTCGCGCTAGAAGTGCGCAGTCCGTTCATGGACCATGAGCTCGTGCGCTTCGCCGCCGGTCTGCGGGCGCCGCAACTGCTGTACGGCGGCGCGGGGAAGCGCCTGCTGCGGGAGGCGTTCGCCAATGACCTGCCTCTAAACGTATTTCAGCGGCCGAAGATGGGATTTGCCATCCCGATCGGCGATTGGTTTCGCGGAGACCTCCGCGGCATGCTGCGGGACACGTTGTTGGCGGAAGACTCGTTTGCCCGCGCTCATTTCGACGCCGGCGCCTTGGAAACTCTCCTTGAAGATCACGAGCAGGGATATGCGGATCATGGGCAGCGGCTGTATGCGCTGCTCATGTTGGAGTTATGGCGGAATTCAATCCGCTGAGGGAGCCGCTGCCTGAACCTACGGCTTGTGCGTCGTCGGTCCGGTTTTGGGCGCCAGCGGCGGGAGATCGTCAGCCCAGCGCCACAGAGGCATCGTTCGTTTTCTCGGAAAGAGGCGCGGCGCCAACGAATATCTAAGCTTGCCGGTGCCGCGGCCGTCGGTTTTGGAGATGGCATCCTGTATGACATCCGCTTCCTCCGGCGGCGCCGCAAGCTGCACGTCAAGGTCGGATTTGCTGAAGAACGTCGCTGGTTCGATCACCTGGCTAAGGTAGAGGTTGCACGATCGGGTCATCCACAGCGCGGAGACGGATAACTCGCAGCCGTAGAAATCGCAATCCTCGACCTGGTTCCATTCCTCTCGGTAGCGCTTGGCCGCATCATCCTCCGGCGCCTCGGTCAGCGCGCGGGGCGGCACCGTGCAGTGTGCCATCGAGCAGCGCACCAGCTTGATGCCATAGTTCATCCTCGTCAGCGCGGCGAAGTTGCTGTTGAGCAGGAGGCAGTCCGCGAAATCCCACTTGGCGCTGTAGCCGGCGTCCCAGCGATAGCTGCCGGTCTTTGTAAACGTGCAGTCTTCGAAGATCGTGTACTGGGCCTTAATCTCTCCTGTGTACTCGCACTCGATGTGTACGCCGCGCAGAATGACGGGGCGATCCGGCGCGCCTTTGAACGAAAGGATGCCCTGCGACACGACGATCGTTCCGCCGTCGAGATGAGAGCCGGCGTGAACGTCGATGTGCGAAGTGATGGATTCGCCGCCGTGGTTCCTGGGGTTGCTGCCGATTTGAATCTCGCCATCGAGGACGTAGCCGAAACCCTTGTCATTCCAGATGCCGTCGCCCTGAAGCGGCTTTCTGGATGCCAGCAAATGGGGCGGCTCGCGGGATGCGGGCAGCTTTTGGAACGACGCGCGCACGTGCGCAAGAATCCCAGGATCGGATGCCGCGTCGGGCGACGCTTCGAATTGATCCATCGCCCGCTGCGCCAAGGCGGGGTTGGCAAAGTTAATCCACGCTTGCGCGGCGGCTTCCAGCGCTTTGGTGATCGCCTGTTCCAATTGTCGTTTGGCTGAGGGCGAAGGGGCGCCGAAGATCAGCTCTTCGCGCAATACCACGGCCGCCTGCACGTACCATCCGCGCTCCTGGAGGTCCTTCGCATATGAGAGAGCCACGTCAGCCGGGTCGAGTTTGAACTGCTCGATCACGTCGCGTGTCACGCCAGCCCGCTGCATGGCGCGGAGCCGCTCGTAGATGTACTCAGGGCGGGCGCGTTGTTGTTGCGCGGCGAGGCTTCCCGCCTGAAGGGTGCGCAGGGTCGCGGTGTCGGCGAGGGGAAATTGCTCGGGGAAGAGCACGGTGGCGTCGGCAACGAGGCGCAGTGCGCGTTCGTAATCCTTGCGCTTCACCGACGCATCGTATGCGCCCTCGAGCAAGCGCCGCGCGCGGGTCTTCAGCTCGGTTGCCCGCGGGTCGAGGCGAAGGATGCCGGCGCAATCGATCAACGCCCGGGCCCCTTGCCCGGTCTGACCTTGTCGATCCAGCTCGGCGGACCAGGCGATCGCCACGTTCACGAGCATCTCGCGCGCTTCGTCCAGCTTGGGAGTGCCGCGGCTTGCGTCGATAAAGTTGCCAAGGCTGGCCGCGGCGGCGGCGTAATCGCGGTGCCGGAACGATCCACGCGCCGCCTCGAGGGGACTGATCTTTTCAGCTTCTGGTGGGACGGGCGAGACGGCGGGATGAGTCGATGGCGGCGGGGCGGCAAAAACGACGCAGCGGGCACTCAGAGCGAGCGCAACCAAACCCCGCCACAATTTCGCCGGTCCGCGCATGAACAAAGCCCCTGCACGATGTGACGACTACTTCGCCGTCGCCAGCGCCGCCCGCTTGTCGGCGATCAGCTTCAGCAGCGCGTGCTGCGGGTCGGCGAACTTGGCCGTGCCTTCCTGCATCAGCGTGTCTTCCATCTTCGTCGGATCGACCTTGGCGTCGATCTCGTCGAGCACCGCCTTGGGCGGCATCTGGTCAACCTTCCGGGTGTACTGCTTGTTGAGCGCGTCCACCGCATCGTTGGTCGCCGGCGGATTCGTTTGAATGTCGCTGCCCGCCAGCGCCTCGACGTACTTGTCCGGCGGATCGGTTTTCTTTTTGGTGCCGGTGCTGGCGAAAATAATCTCCTGCTGGAGCTTAAGCCCCTTGTCCTTCCAGAACGCCTGGTTCATCTGCCATAGCCGCTTCGCGTTGACGATGCCGACCATCCCCTGCGCCGCCGGCGACAGATCGGGGACGTTCTTCTCGGTGTAGACGTCGACGCGCGACACAAAGATGCTGTACACGCTCTTGAAGCCATCGAGCCCAATTTTGCGCCGCTGTGCGCCGCGCCAGATGGCGTCGCGCGCGATCTTGTACTGTCTTTCCGAGAAGATCAACGTGACGTTCAGCGTGACCCCGCTTGCCGCGAGTTCTTCCAACGCCGCGAGGCCTGCCGCGGTCGCCGGCACCTTGATCATGCGGTTCTTGCGCCCGGCGTACCATTTCTTGCCCAGCTCGACGTAGCGAGCGGTGGCCTTGGCGGTCGGTGTGGGATTGGCTTTATCCTCCAGAAGCGGGTCGAGCTCGAAGCTGACATACCCGTCGTTCCCCTTGGTCTGTTCCCACGCCGGCAGGAAGACCGCCTGAGCGTCGCGAACCAACTGATCGGTCAACTGCCACGCGATCGCGTCGTCGTCCAACCCCTGATCGATCAGCGCCTGGATTTTCTCGTCGAACTTCCCGCCTTTGATGATTTCAGAAACGATGATCGGGTTGGACGTCGCGCCGGTCGCGCCGGCGGCGCGGTTCTTTTTGACCAATCCCGGCTCGATCGAGTCCAGCCAGAGTTTTGTGCCGCAGGCGATGAGGGATTTGAGGGACATGGGAAGCTTCCTCTGGGGCTTTGAATCGTTGACTCCGTTCACCGCTGTTATAGCGAGCGCAGTGCAATTGATCCAAGCCTATTTTCTCGGCGGGTATTGCTGATCCTTGCGCGCCGCGAGAATGCGCCGCCCTGCCATCTGAGTGTCCTTTGCAGTAAAATCGGCCGTCTCACCCCGCTCGAGTTGCCGCAGCCCCTTCGACGCCTCACGGCGCAAATCGGCCACGTCTGCCGGGGTCATCGTCTCGTTCATTCGCAGCGATTCTAATGCCTCGCGGATGACATCACCGGCGCTCGTATAGCGGCCCGCTTGCATCCTTCTGGCGACATACGCGCGAAGATCGGGGGTGAGTGCTACGTTCATCGTTGCTTCCTGACCGCATTCGTGGGTAGCAGCTTAGCGAAACGGCGAGGTGCCTTCAACCGCCGCCTTATGCGCCCCGCCGTTATATGCCCCGTTTCTTCATCACCACCACATCCTGGAGGTCATCCACCGTCCCCTCGAAAACATTCAGCAATTCCCACGGCGGCTTGCCCCATTCCCGCTCGATGTGCTGTCGATTCATGAACGTCAGCCCGTAGCTCACGGCGCGGTTAGGCGACTCGATGCCCGGCGTCGGACCGGCCCCCGGCTGAGGCGGGATGGCAAGGAAGACGAACGACTCTGCCGCCAGGTCGTGCCCGTTCCAAAGTTCAGCCCAGCGGGCGGCGCCGAACATTTCGGGGAACCGCTTCACCGCCGAATGGCCCTGCACCGTGATCAGCGCAATTCCCCCCGGACAGAGGACGCGGGCCAGCTCGGTTAGCCATGTTCGTTCATCCTCGCCGCTGAGATGGGAGAAAATGGACACGGAGTAGATCAGATCGAAGTGATCATTCGGGAACGGCAATGGCGGGTCGAAGCGCGTGTGCATGAAAGAGAGTTGGGAATACTTGGTGCCATCGTAAGCCTGCTTCATCCAGGCGATCGCGGGGCCGTCGACGTCGCAGGCGATCAGCTTTCGCAGCGCCGGCAGATCCCATTGCAGGATGGTCCGGCCGCAGCCGCAGCCGAAGTCGAGGACGTTCTGGAAGTCGTAGATGCGTTTGCCGGTCGTCTGGTGCAGCGCGGATTCGAGCGCGGTTGAGCATTTCTTTCCGCCGTCGATGAAGGGAGCGATCCAGCGCGCCGCGGTGCGCACGCGAAAGGCCATCGGCGGGATGGGGCGGTCGAAGCCGGTGATCCAGCGGTATTTGAGCCGCGCGATCGGGTCCATGCTTTCGAGCAGCCGCTTGGCCGCGCGCTTGGCCAATCCCTTGATTGTCGGTGTGGGCATGCGACCTTAATCAGAGGTGACGATCAGGTCTTTCACTTCCAACTCCACGTTGCTGCGGCCGTTGAATTCGTTGATGACCGGCTCAACGGCCAGGTCGATCCGCGCGCCCGCGCCAAGCTGATCGAACATGGACCCGTAGCCGAACGCGATGCATTTCATGGAGCCGGTTTCGTCGCGCACATGCAGTTGGAGGTGATCGCCGGTTTTGCCGACGCGACGGGGGGGCTGTGCCATGTGGACGCCTCGGCAGGCGAGCAGCGGACGGCGATTGGCGTGGCCAAACGGGCCGAGACGCTGCAGGTCGTTCACGAGCGCGAGGGTGAATTGCCGCAGCGATGCGATGCAATCGACGGCAAGCTCCGGAACCAATTTGTCGGCCGGCAAACAACCCTTGGCGTGATGTGCGAAGGCGTCCCGAAATTCGCCGAAATGTTCGGTCTTGAGCTTCAGGCCTGCGGCCATCTCGTGGCCGCCGAAGGTTTCCAGATGATCGCGGCAGGCATCGAGCGCCTTAGTCAGATGAAAACCCGCAATCGATCGGCCGCTCCCCTGGCCATGACCGTTATTGAGGGAGACCATGACGGTGGGGCGGTGGAAGCGATCGACGATGCGCGATGCGACGATCCCAATCACGCCGGCATGCCAGCCTTCGCCTCCCAGAACGATCCCATGACAGTCGTCGCCGTCGAGGCCCTGCTCCTGGGCCTGCTGAAGCGCCGCCTCGAGGATTTGCTTCTCGACGGCTTGACGCGCCCTATTCTGCTTTTCGAGGTAGATGGCGATCTCCTGCGCCTGCACGTCCGACGCCTTGGTCAGCATCTCGACGGCCAGCCGCGCGTGGCCCATGCGGCCGCATGCGTTGAGCCGCGGCGCGAGCTTGAAGCCGACGTCGAAACTATCGAGTTTCTGACCGGTGAGACCGGCCGACTCGATCAGCGCGAGCAACCCACCGAGGCGCGTCCGCTTCAATCCGCCAAGGCCAAAATGCGCCAAGGCGCGGTTTTCACCGACGAGCGGCACGACATCGGCGATCGTTCCGAGTGCCGCCAGCGCCGTCGCCTCGACCAGGAATGCTCGAAAGTCCTCGCTCACGCGCTCGGCGCCGTTCATGGCCAGTCCGATGCCCCAGGCGAGCTTGAATGCGACGCCGGCGCCGCAGAGGTGAGGGTTCAGGTACGCCGCCCCGTCGCCCGGCAGGCGCGGGTGGACTACCGTGAAGCACTCGGGCAACAAGGCCGAGGATGGAGGATCGAGGATGGAGGATGGAGCAGATCCTTGCCTGCCATCTTCCATCGTCGATCTTCGATCCTCGTTTCGAACC
>JBBRIN010000039.1:0-11764 GCA_038221115.1 Tepidisphaerales bacterium | reverse complement strand
CTCAAGAAGGTCTTCGCCTCGATCCTCAGCGGGCGATCGGATGCCAACGCCCGCTTTGCCGATGTTCGCCGCATTCTGCTCGCTCTGGGCTTTAGCGAGCGCATCACCGGCGGTCATCATATTTTCTCTCGTCAGGATATTGTCGAGATCGTAAACTTACAGCCGTTGCCCGGCGGCAAAGCCAAGCCTTACCAGGTCAAACAGGTCCGCCAGCTGATTACGAAATACGCCTTGTCGCAGATGGAGTAGGTGCATGAAATATGAAGTGATCATCTATTGGAGCGATGAGGACGACGCCTTCATCGCGGAAGTTCCGGAGTTGCCCGGCTGCATGGCGGATGGCCGCACCAAGGCCAAGGCCCTCGCAGCCGCCGAGCGCGTCACGCGCGAATGGATCGAGATGGCCACACGGCTGGGCCGCCCCATCCCCGCCCCGCGCGGCAAACTGATGTACGCTTGACGCGCTTGGCAGCCCGATGAATAAGGGGCTCGGCCCGCATTGGGTCATTTGAGATTTGTCATTGATTCGTGAATTCGAATTTCGTGATTCGAGTTTTCACAACACGCCATTCCAATCCGGGGGAAGCAATAACACCGGCACCTTCGTGTTCTTGATCAGCTCGACGGGCACGTTGCCGGCGAGGAGGCGGGCGAAGATGTTTTTGCCGGTAAGGCCCAGGGCGATGAGGGTGACTTCGCGCTCGATGGCGACGTTAAGAATCGCGCGGGCGATGTCTTCGCTGAACATGAGCAGGGTCTGAACGACGACGCCGCGGGCCTGGAGGGACTCGCGCAGGAGGGTAATGGCCTTTTCCCCATCCGCTTGCTCCTGCTCGCGCATCTGGCCGCCGCTGGGACGGGAGACGTGGATGACCAGAACCTCGGCGGCGAGGCGCTTGGCGAGGTCGGTGACGGGGTCGACGGCCTTCTCGGCGGCCCACGGACTGCTGACGGCTACCAGGATTCGGCTCATAGAGTGTGCTGGTGAACGGCAACCGGCGACTCGGGGGACAACTCTACCGCATCGATCAACTGCCGCAACCGGCGTAAAGCCTTACCGCGATGGCTGATCTGATGCTTGACTTCCGGCGGCAACTCGGCGGTCGTGCGGCCGTGTGAGTCGACGAGGAAGAGGGGATCATAGCCGAAACCATTGCTGCCGCGCGGGGAATGGATCACACGGCCCTCGACGGTATCCCGAACGGTGAAGAGCGCGCGGCCGGCGGCATCGGCAAGCGCCAGGCAGCAGACGAAGCGGGCGGTGCGGCGGGCATCGGGAACATCTTTCAATTGGCGAAGCAGCAGGGCGTTGTTGTCGGCGTCGCCCTTGCCGGCCTCATTCAATTCGGCCCAGCGCGCGCTGTGGACGCCGGGCTTGCCATCGAGGGCATCCACCTCAAGTCCGCTGTCGTCGGCGAGGGCGGGGATGTTCAACAGCGTCGCGTAATAGACGGCCTTCAAACACGCGTTGGCGCGAAAGGTGGCGCCGCTTTCCTCGGGAGCTTCTATGTCGCGGTGGTGCGAAAGGTCATCCCATTGAAAGCGATCCGCCCCGAGGATCTCGCGAAACTCGCGGATCTTCCCCGGATTGGTAGTGGCGATCAGCAATTATTCCCCCACCGAGCGCAGCTTGTGAAGGCCCGGCTGCGTCGGCAACTGATCGGTCTTCAGGGCTGACGGCGGCATCAGCGGCAGCGAGTTCTGATCGGTCAGCAGTTGCTGCTGGATCAGGTCGAGCGACTGATCTTTGGGCTCGGGGACGAGCACGAGCAGGCTGGGCTCGGGAACCATCTCCATCTGGCCGCTGGATGAGTTCTTGACCTTGCGCATGATCTCCTCGCTGTTGGTCTGATGCGAGGGAAATCGCTTAATCATCTCGTACATGCTGGGGTCGATGATCTCGACGCGGGGGGCGAGCGCGCGAATGGGTTTGCCGTTGGGGCCGAGCGGCACCATTCCCTGGGGCAGCGGTTGATTGGTGACAAAGAAGGGCTCGTTGGCGTTTGCGGCTGCGGCGTTGCCCTTGAGATTACCCCCCTGCTGCTGCTTGACGGCATTGGCAGGCCAGACACCGATGCAGACGGAGCTGATCGCATCACCGTGGTAGTAGTAAGCGGGAATGCCCTGGCCGCGAAGTGCTTTAACCGATTCCACGGCGGCCCATTTGCGGTCGTGGCCTTGGTCGTCGGTGGCCTCGGCGGTATATGCGGCGATCTGGAGAGACCAGAAGTGCGCATCGTCTTCCTTCGCGCGCTTTTGTCGTGCGAGGTCCCACTCGGCCGGTGCATCGGGCGCGGCGCGGTCGATGGGTTTAAATGAGGCGAGCCTGAGGGGAGCGGCGCCGGAAGCGGTTTGGGAATTCTGAAGGGCGGCGCGGTCGGCGTGGGCGGCCTGGCCTTCGGAGGTGCCGCGCTCGATCGACTTGTAGAAGCCGTAGTAGATCAGGCTTTTGTCGTCCTCGTGGACAACGTACCACTTGGTCAGATGGGTGGTGGCGGCGAGGTCGTCCTTGAGGCGCTTGGCGCGCTCGCCGTGGCCGGGGCCACCAATTTCGGCGCAAAGGATTGTCCAGTGGGCTCCGGGAGGAACGACGATGGATTCTTCCGGAGGCTTGGGAGCAGGGTTGGGGGCGGGCTTGGGACGGGCGGAGATGCTTGGGTTGGTTTGCGAAGTTTGCTGCGGCGCGATGGGAGGCATGGGCTGAATCGGATTGAGCGGCCCGCTGATCACGCCGCTGCTACTGCTGCGAAGTACGGTGGCATCGCCGCCGGTGCTGCCGACGGCGCCCAAACCCTCCGGCAGAAGCACACTTCCCTTCAATTCCGATTTGGCGGGAGGCGGCGCATTCTCCGTGCATGAAGCAGCGGTAAAGCCGACCGCGAGCAGCAGGCAGGAGGGGCGAACGATGCGGAGAAGAATTCTTGGGATCAGCATGGGTGTCTCCGGTGCCTTGGTGTGGGCCGCAGTTATACCATAGCGGCAGTGGGGTTGCATCTTTTGCGCGTCGCGCGGCAGAGTTGGCACTTTGGTTCACGAAGGGCCGGCGTTGGTTCCGATAACCAATTCCAACGGCCAAGCGGCGAGCGGTGAACCCCGTTCTGCCGAAGAACCGGAAGACTTGGGAGCGATGCCGATGCAAGACCTTGCGACCACCGCCCGCCGGCTGCGGCAAGTGAAGGACGCATCTCGAAGTTTTTTGATGCTCTGGGCAATGGATCGAATGGCGTCGGACGCAGGCGCCATGGCGCGCGTGGCGGCCGACGTGGGGACGCGCGCGGCGACGGAGGAGGCGCTGGCGGACCCGCACAATCATAATTGGACGCTGCTATATCGAGGTAGCGTTCTGGACGATTAACACAGACGCCATGGGTCGAATCAGCACAACTACGGGACTTATCAGCGGGATCAACACCGGGTCGATCATCGATCAGTTGATTGCGCTGGATTCCAGGCCAAAAACCCAGCTCCAGACGCGG
This sequence comes from Tepidisphaerales bacterium, assembly GCA_038221115.1. GTDB lineage: Bacteria > Planctomycetota > Phycisphaerae > Tepidisphaerales > Tepidisphaeraceae > JANXVV01. Next base: position 8,288 of record JBBRIN010000039.1, on the reverse strand, counting down.
ATTACGACGGCGAACCAGCAGAAGGACGCGTACAACGGCCTGCTGTCGCAGTTGAAGGATCTGAAGACGGTCGGGACCACGCTGACGACACCGTCGACCTTTCAGGCGGCGGCAACGACGAGCAGCGACGAGAAGGTGTTGACCGCGACGGCGGCAAGCGGCGCGGCGGTGGGCACCTTTCAATTCCAGGTGGCTCGCCTCGTGTCGGCGCAGCAGGCGGTGACCGGCGGTTTTGCGGATCCGAACCAGACGAAAGTGGGCGCGGGGACGATCACCCTTTCACAAGGTGGCGGGGAGATCGCGACGCAGACTAATCTGACGGCGCTCAACGGCGGCAACGGCGTCCGTCGGGGTGTGTTTCGCATCACCGACCGGAGCGGGCACTCCGCGGCGATCGACATCAGCGCAGCGGTCACGCTCGATGATGTGGTGCGGAAGATTAACACCTCGCTTGAAGTGAGCGTTAAAGCGACGATCGGAAAGTCGGGGCTGGTGCTGACGGATGTGACGGGTCAAACGACGAATAACCTGACAGTGCTGGACCTGGGAGATGGGCAGGCGGCGGCTGATCTGGGGATTATCGGCAGCGTCGCGGCGAACGCGATTACCGGGAAGGCTGTGAACACGGTGGGGCGCGCGACAGCGCTGGCGCAGATCAATGACGGGCGGGGCATTCGCACGGCGGGGACCGGGGCCGACCTGCATATCGTGGCGGGGGACGGCAGCAACTTTGATGTGACGCTGGCTACCGCCAAGACGCTGGGGCAGGTCATCGACGCGATCAATACAGCGAGCGCCGGCAAGGTGACCGCGGACGTGGCGCCCGGTGGCAATGGGCTGAGGCTCACTGACGCTGGCGGAGGGGGCGTGACGGTGGCGAGCGTGGGGACATCGAAGGCGGCGGAAGACCTGGGGATCGCCGGGGCGGGATCTGGCTCGCTCATCGGGACGTCGCTGGTTGCCTCGCTAGACAGCACGTTGATCTCATCGCTGCGCGGCGGGACGGGACTGCCGTTGGGGCGGGTCAGCGTAACCGATCGCAGCGGCGCGTCCGGGATCGTCGACTTGAGCACGGCGAAAAACGTTCAGGACATCATCGATTCGTTCAATGGCGCGGGAGTGGGCATCAAGGCGTCGCTCAACGCCGCGGGCAATGGCATCGCGCTGGCGGATACAACGGGGGGCGCGGGGCTGTTGCAGGTTTCTGACGTCGATTCGACGACCGCGGCGGTGCTCGGGCTGGCGGGAATCTATGCGACCTCGATCACCACGCTCAATGGCGCGAACCTGCACCGCCAGTACATCAGCGCCAACACGGCGCTGAAGGACATCAATGGCGGGAAGGGCGTGGGCACCGGCAAGTTTCGCATCACCGGCTCGAACGGGCAGCAGAGCGAAATCGACCTGTCGAGCGGCAACTTCATCACGCTGGGCGATGTGATCAGCACGATCAACGTGCGCGGGATCGGCGTGACGGCGTCGATCAACGCCAACGGCAACGGGTTGCTGCTCACCGACACCGCAGGCGGAGCCGGGAAGCTGAAGGTGGAGAACACGAATGGAACGCCGGCAAGCGATTTGAACCTGGTCGCGCCGGGTACGACGTCGACGACCGGCACCGGCACGACGATCGACGGGGCGTTTGAGAAGACGGTGACCGTCGATGCGAACGACACGCTGCAGACGGTGCAGAAGAAGATCAACGACCTGGGATTCGCGGTGACGGCGAGCGTGATCAACGATGGATCGGGTGCGACGCCGTACCGATTGTCGCTGTCGGCGAAGAACACCGGCCGCGATGGGCGGTTTGTGTTTGACGCGGGAACGACGGGGCTGGCTAGCCGCAATCTCGTCGATGCCCAGGACGCGGCGGTGTTTCTTGGCGGCAGCGGCAGCGCTCAGCCGCTGCTGGTGACGAGCAGCACCAACCAGGTGACGAACATCATTAAGGGGGTGACGGTCGACCTGCACAATGTGAGCAGCGATCCGGTCACGCTGACGGTGGCGCGTGATGGGACGCCGGTGAGCGATGGGTTGAAGAAGTTTGTGGACGGGTTCAATGCGATTGTGGACAAGGTGACGACGCTCACGAAGTTCGACACCAAAACGAACGCGAAGGGCCTGCTGCTGGGTGAGTCGGCGGCGGACTCGATCACGAACGATCTCTACGCGATCTTCAATGGCGTCGTGAAGAACGCCGGGCGGTTCAAGATCTTCAGCGACGTGGGCGTGACGGTAACCGATGGGGCCAAGCTGCAGTTCGACAAGGACAAGTTCAACGGCGCGTATGCAACGGACCCGGACGCGGTGAAGAGCCTGTTCTCGCAGGTGACGACCGGGCTGGGCACGCTAATCACGAATCAGATCAACAAGCTGGCGGACCCGGTCAGCGGGGTGATTCCGCGCGAGACGCAGACGATCGACACGCGCACGAAGGACTTTCAGGATCGCATCACGCAGTTGGACACGCTGCTGACCGCGAAACGGACGCGGCTCGAGCAGCAGTTTGCGAACATGGAGACGGTGCTGGCGGGGTTGCAGTCGCAGCAGGCGGCGCTCGGATCGTTGACGGGGATCACGACACCAGCGGCCAGCGGCAACACCAGCAAGACAACGGGAACCACGTCGTCGAGCAATTAGGCTTCGGGCGGGGTATTTCGATTAATTAAACGGGGGAGGCAAATGTTGCCGGTGTAAGGTCGCGTCTTGCGCTCAACTGGGGCCCCCTGCGCTGCCGATATCAACAATGATGAATCCGGGCACCAATCCCCAAGCCGCCCAGCAGTACCTGCGCACGAAGGTGCTCACGGCGACGCCGGAGCAACTGCAGATGATGCTGTATGACGGCGCGCTTCGTTTTGGGGAGCAGGCCAAGGTGGCACTTGGGGCGAAGCAATATGAGGAGAGCTACAACCTCATCTCGCGGATTCAGAAGATCCTGACGGAGCTTACCTGCTCGCTGAAGCAAGATGTGGCGCCGCAACTGTGTGAAAAGCTGGCGGCACTTTACAACTATGCGTTTCGGCAACTGATCGAGGCGAACATTCACCACAAGGTCGAGGCGCTGGATGAGGCGCTGAATGTGCTGCGGTATCAACGGGAGACGTGGGGAATGCTGCTGAACCAACTGGGGAAGCAAAAGGCGGCGGTGGCGGCGAATAAGCTGGATATGCCGGGGCCGGATGCGCGGATGGAGGCGAAGTTTTCGGTGGCGGGGTGAGGTGATTGGGGTCGGGAAGCGGGGGATTAGCACGAAATAACGCGGTTCCGGGAAACGATGCATCGTTTTGCAACGAAATGTAACGTTTTTTGGATGTTTTTATCCAAATGTTGCTTAATTGCGCAAACGACTGCAAGATAATGAGTTACACGAAGCGATGGATGGCGCTTTGGGGGTAACGTTGCATCGCGGGTGGTGCGGCCGTGCGATCGAGCATCGCTTGAGGTGAGGGGGAATTGGCGGTAGACTACGGGACTTTCCCTTGCCGGGCTCTGCCGCCCTTCCTTTGGAGGACGTGTCTTGATTATCGTGATGAATTCCAACGCGCCCAAGGCTTCGATCGACAAGGTGGTGTCGGAGATCGAGCGCATGGGGTCGCAGGCGCATCTGTCGCAGGGAAAGTTTCGGACGGTGATCGGTGCGGTTGGGGAAGAGGGGAACCTGGACCAGGAACATCTGCGTTCGCTGGATGGTGTGGAGAAGGTCGTTCCGATCATGAAGCCTTATAAGCTCGCGAGCCGCGAGTTTCATGAGGAGGATTCGGTCATTGAGATCGGTGGGGGAAAGGTACCGAAGGTGAAGGTGGGCGGCACGAACGCGATGTGCATCGCGGGGCCGTGCGCGATTGAGAGCCGGGAGATGTTGAATCGGATCGCGCGGCATGTGCGCGATGCGGGGGCGACGGTGTTGCGGGGCGGTGTGTATAAGCCGCGGACTTCGCCGTACTCGTTTCAGGGATTGGGGCTGGAGGCGCTGCGGTGGATGCGCGAGTGCGGGGATGAGCTGGGGATGCCGATCTGCGTGGAGGTGATGGACACGCGGCAGGTGGAGTCGATGGAGCCGCTGGTGGACTGCTTCCAGATCGGCGCGCGGAACATGCAGAACTTTGATCTGCTGCGCGAGGTGGGGAAGACGCGGAAGGCGGTGCTGCTGAAGCGGGGGCTGGCGGCGACGGTGAAGGATTGGCTTTTGAGCGCGGAATACGTGCTGAGCCAGGGGAACCGGAGCGTGATTTTGTGCGAGCGGGGGATCAAGACGTTCGAGGACAGCATTCGGTATTCGCTGGACGTGACGAGCGTGCCGGTGGCGAAGCAGTGGACACATTTGCCGATCATCGTGGACCCGAGCCATGCGGCGGGGAAGCGGGATTTTGTGCCATCGCTGGCGGCGGCGGGGATGGCGGCTGGGGCGCATGGGGTGATTGTCGAGGTGCATTATTGCCCGAGCGAGGCGCTGTGCGATGGGCCGCAGGCGCTACTTCCGGAAGTGTTTAAGGAGTTGATGGAGCAGTTGAGGAAGATCGCGGGGGTGTTTGGGAAGGAGTTTGCGGAGGTTGGCGAGCTGGTTGCTCGGTAGCGGAGGAGAGCACCACGAAGGCACGAAGAGCACGAAGGGGCACGAAGAAAGAAAAGAGTGAATCACGGGCTGGTAGCCCGTGCCACGGTGAGAAGAGATTATGGCGCGAGTGAAGTTTGTGGCTGGAAATTGGAAAATGAACACGACCAAGGGGTCGGCGGTGGAGTTGGCGCGCGCGGTGGCGAAAGGGGCGCCTGCCTCGGGGGTGGACGTGGGGGTGGCGCCGCCGTTTGTTTATCTGGATGCGGTGGGGGAGGCGCTGGCCGGGTCCAAGGTGATGCTGGGGGCACAGGATGTTTTTTGTGAGCCGGGCGGGGCGTTTACGGGGGAGATCAGCGTGCCGATGCTGAAGGATTTGAAGGTGCGGTTCTGCCTCACGGGTCATAGTGAGCGGCGGCACGTGCTGCACGAACCGCCGGAGCTGGTGAGTCGCAAGGCGGCGACGGTTTATGACGGGGGATTGGTGCTGATTCACTGCGTGGGCGAAAAGCTGGAAGAGCGGGACGCCAATCAAACGCTGGCGGTGGTGGAGCGGCAGTTGCGCGAATTGAACCCGGCGAAGATGCCCGATGCGCAGCGGGTGGTGATCGCTTATGAGCCGGTGTGGGCAATCGGGACGGGGCGCAATGCGACGGACGAGCAGGCGGAAGAAGTACACGCGTTTATCCGGCAGACGCTGGGGAAGATGTGGAACAAGGATTTTGCGGACCGGGTGCGGATTCAGTATGGCGGAAGCATGAAGCCGGAGAATGCGAAGAGCTTGCTGGCGCAACCGGACGTTGATGGCGGGCTGATTGGCGGCGCGGCACTGAAGGCCGACAGCTTCCTGGCGATTGTGAACGCGGCGGCTGCGAACGCGGCGGCGTAAAGAGAGATTGGACCTATGGAACTGGCGACTGTTTTCGGATTCTTTCAGGGAACGACGACGTTCATGTTCGTCTTCGTCTGCATCCTGCTGATCCTGCTGATCCTGATTCAGAAGGGACGCGGCGGCGGGCTGGTGGGCGCGTTCGGCGGGATGGGCGGCAACACCGCGTTCGGCTCGAAGACGGGCGACGTGCTGACCTGGGCGACGAGCATCATCTTCGGGATCTTTCTGCTGCTGGCGATCGTGCTGAACCTGATGTCGGGCGGGGCATCGAGCGCGAAGGCGCCGGTGACGCCGAGGGGTCCGGCGGCGCCCGCGAACAACAGCATGCCGGCGATGCCGGCAGCGCCGGCTGAGCCGACGACCAAGTGATTGTTAATTAACGAGTATCGAGGCCGCATGATCGTCAGCATGACCGGGTTTGGAGATGCCGTCGCCGAGAAGAACGGGACGCACTACGCCGTGGAAATCCGGTCGCTGAACAACCGTTTTTTCAAGTCGGTGATCAAGCTGCCGGACATGATCAGCGGCCTGGAGCCGGAGCTGGAGACGCTGCTGCGGGAGCAACTGGGGCGCGGCTCGGTGACGTACATCCTGAAGATGCGGACGGAGAGCGCGGAGGCGGCTTACAAGATCAATACGCCGGCGCTGAAGGCGTACATTCAGCAACTGAAGGCGGTGACGGACAGCGACGCGACGGTGAAGCTGGACCTGGGAGCGCTGCTGGTGCTGCCGGGCGTGTGCCAGGAGCCGCGCGATGAGACGGACGAGATCGAACGGCATGGGTTGACGGTGCGCGAACTGTCGATCAAGGCGATCCTCAAGCTCAACGGCATGCGGCAGCGCGAGGGAGAGTCGCTGTTCAATGACCTGATGAAGCATGTGAAGATCATCAGCACGAACCTGGCGGAGATTCAGAAGCGGGCGCCGTCGGTGATCGACGACTACCACAAGCGGTTGACTCAGCGCGTCAACCAACTGGTGCAGAAGGCGGAGTTGAACGTCAGCCAGAGCGACCTGATCAAAGAGGTGGCGGTGTTCGCCGACCGGGCGGACATCAGCGAAGAGATCCAGCGGCTGACGAGCCACCTGGAGGCGTTTGAGAGCGCCTGCCGGACGGGCGAGCACCCGGGCCGCAAATTAGACTTCATCACGCAGGAAATGCTGCGCGAGGCGAATACAATTGCGTCCAAGGCGAACGACGCGGACATCGGCCGGCGCGTGGTGGAGATCAAGAGCGCGATCGATCGGTTGAAGGAGCAGGTGCAGAACGTGGAATAGGCGCTCGTCCTTGGTCATTGGTCCTTTGTTGAGAGAATCGAGGGCATTTTGCAAATGACAAAGGACCAATGACAGAGGACAGTCCTGATATGGCCACCGCGGTTCATCATCCTGGCTTGCTTGTCGTGCTGGTTGGACCTTCCGGCGTAGGGAAGAGCACGATTTCGGGGCGGCTTGCCGAGCGGATGGATGTGAAGTACATCGAGAGTGCGACGACGCGGGACAGGCGCAAGGGCGATGACGACGCGAAGAAGTACGAGTACGTGAGCCGCGAGGAGTTTTTTAAGCGGTTGGATCAGGACGCGTTTCTGGAATACGCGCAGGTCCACGGCGACTACTACGGGACGCCCAAGCACCCGGCGCTGGATTATCTGATGTCCGGGCAGGACGTGCTGCTTGAGATCGACATTCAGGGCGCGTTGCAGGTGCGGTATCAATATCCGAACGGGCTGCTGGTATTCATTCTGCCGCCGGATGCGGAGACGCTATTGCAGCGGCTGACGGACCGCGATCGGGAGTCGGCGGAGGAGATTCAGAAGCGATACCGCATCGCGAAGCGCGAGGTGCAGATGGCCAAGGGAAGCCGGGCGTTCGATCACATGGTGATCAACGACACGGTGGACCGGGCGGTTGAAGAAATTATCAAGACGATCCGGCATAAGCGGTCGGGGGGGATGTGAGGAGGAGAGTTGGTAGTTGGTAGTTGGTAGTAAAAAGGCGGCAATTCCGGCGGGTACCTGGCAAAGGACGAATATGATTGAAGCATTGAAGAGCGACGAAATCGTGCACAAGGTTGGCGGGCGGTTCAAGCTGACGGCGCTGATTCAGCGGCGGATGCTGGAGCTGATGGATGGGGCGCGCCCGCTGGTGGATCGGGAAAACATGACCGATCTGGAGGTCGTGATCCAGGAGATCCTGCAGGACAAGATCGCGATCGACTACGCGGCCAGCGGGCTGAATGAGCCTGGGACGCTCTAACGGCAGTTTGTGTCCGGCATCAGTGGGAACGTGCCGAGCCACGACCGGTGGCTTGGCACGTTTCTTTGCGCGCGCTGCTATAATCGGTCGACATGGGCACCCCTGATGCGAATGGCGAAATGGCCGACCCCCCTGCCGCTGTGCTTAAGGGGAGGGAGATCATCGTCGGCGTGTGCGGCGGGATCGCGGCGTACAAGGTGGCGGACATGGTCAGCAAGCTGGTGCAGCTGGGGGCGGGGGTGACGGTGTGCATGACGGACGAGGCGCAGCGGTTTGTGACGCCGTTGACGTTTGAGGCGCTGTCGGGGCGGAAGGTGCGCACGGCGGCGTTTGACCTTGTGGATAGCTCGGATCCGCAGCACATTTCGCTGACGGAGCGCGCGGATTTGATGCTCGTCGCGCCGGCAACGGCCAACGTGATCGCGAAGGTTGCCCACGGCCTCTGCGATGATCTGGTGAGCCTGATGGTGTGCGCGGCGGCGTGCCCGGTGGTGTTTGCACCGGCGATGAACAACCGCATGTGGGAACACCCGGTGGCATGTGAGAACGTGGCGAAGCTTGCCGGGATCGGATACCGATTCATTG
>JBBRIN010000038.1:0-11992 GCA_038221115.1 Tepidisphaerales bacterium | reverse complement strand
TATCAGGGTCAGGCCCTGGGGCAAAACCCCACCCTCTTCAGACAAGTGGACTCGATCGGCCCGTCGCTCTATTGGCCATTGCTCGACTTCGGTCGCCTCGACGCCGCCCGACAGGCGCAGGACTTTCGGACCGAACAGGCATTTGTCACCTACCAGCGCACCGTGATCGACGCGGTGCGCGAGGTCAACGACGCCCTGACGGAGTATGCCGCGGACACCGACCAGCTATCGCGGCTCGGCGATGCCGTCGCCGCCAGTCGCCAGGCAGTGCAACTGGCAACCGAGCGCTTTAATAACGGGCTGACCGATTTTCTGAACGTGCTGGATGCCCAGCGGGAGCTTAACAATCTGGAGGACCAGTACGCCATTGCACAGCAGGCCCTGGCGAACCAGTTCATCGGGCTTTACAAGGCGCTGGGGGGCGGTTGGGAAGGCTATGAGACACCTGCGCCGCCGTTGCCGCGGCCGGCGCTGCTGGTTCAGGGGCAAACGCTCTTTGGCGGCAAGGCCGGCGGCGGCATCGGCGGGGCGACGGTGCCCAACAATATCCCGAGCGGGCAGTAGCAGCGGCATGTTTCATCTCAACTCATTTCGTCGGCACGCGGGCAACGGATAGGATACACCCTATGAATCTGGTTTCGTTAGCGCTGCGGCGTCCCGTCACGGTGCTGGTGGCGATCGTCGGGGTGGGGCTCGTCGGGGCCCTGGCCATCGCGCGCATGCAGCGCGACGTCTTCCCCGAACTCGGCGTCCCCACGATCTACGTCGCCCAGCCTTACGGCGGGATGGACCCGGCGCAGATGGAAGGGTTCATCACCAATTACTACGAGTATCACTTCCTCTATATCAACGGCATCGAGCACGTCGAATCGAAGAACGTTCAGGGAATCGCCCTCATCAAGCTGCAGTTCCACCCCGGCACCAACATGGCCACCGCGCTGGCCGAGACGGTGTCGTACGTCAACCGCTCGCGCGCGTTCATGCCGCCGGGGACGATCCCGCCCTTCATCATGCGCTTTGACGCCGGCAGCGTGCCGGTCGGGCATCTGGTCTTTTCCAGCGATGACCCCAACGTGCAGGTCAAGGATCTGCAGGATGCCGGCCTGTTCAAAGTGCGGCCCATGTTCGCGACGCTGCCCGGGGTGTCGGCCCCGCCGCCCTTTGGCGGCAGCCCGCGAACCATCGTCATCAGCGTCGATCCGGATCGCCTCCGCGCCTACGGCATGAGCCCCGATGAAGTGGTCGCGGCCATCGGCAAGGGAAATCTCATCGCGCCCTCCGGCAACGTCCGCATCGGCGGAATGATGCCGATGGTGCCGATCAACTCCATCGCGGCGGACGTGAAGCAGTTGGAGGCGGTGCCCGTGCGCTCCGATGGGACGCGCACCGTCTTCGTCCGCGACGTCGGCACCGTCGCCGACGCCGCCGACACACAGGTCGGCTACGCCCTCGTCAACGGCCGGCGAACGGTCTATATCCCGGTGACCAAGCGCGCCGACGCATCCACGGTGACGGTCGTGAACCTGGTGAAGGAGAATCTGCCAAAGTTCCAGGCGGTCGTGCCGCCCGGCGTGAAAGTGAGCTATGAGTTCGACCAGTCCCCCTACGTCACCCGCGCCATCAAGGGCCTCAGCTTCGAGGGGGCGCTCGGCGCCGGCCTGACCGGGCTGATGGTGCTCCTCTTCCTGCGCGACTGGCGCAGCGTGGTGGTCGTCGTGCTGAACATCCCGCTGGCCCTGCTCGCCGCCACCGTCGCGCTCTGGCTCAGCGGCCAAACCGTCAACCTGATGACGCTCGGCGGCCTGGCCCTTGCCGTGGGCATCCTTGTCGATGAGGCCACCGTCGAGGTGGAGAATATCCACACCCAGTTCGCCCGCTCGGCAAACATCGCCGTGGCGGTGCGCGCCGGCAACCGCATGACCGCCGGACCGCGCTTGCTGGCGATGTTGTGCGTGCTCGCGGTCTTCATCCCCGCACTGTTCATGCAGGGCGCGGCCCGAAGCCTCTTCATCCCGCTCTCGCTGGCGGTCGGGTTTGCCATGGTGGCCTCTTACATTTTGTCGAGCACGTTCGTCCCCGTCATGTCGGTCTGGCTGCTGCGGCACAAGCACGCGGATGCGGTAAAGCACTCGTTGTTCGATCGGTTCCGAAACGGATATGCCTCATTCTCATCAGCCGTCGTCACGGCGCGGTGGATGGTGGTGCCCTTGTATCTGATCGCCGCCGCAACGGTGATCTATCTCGTCGGGCGGGAGCTGGGCCGGGAGATCTTTCCCGTGGTGGACGCCGGCCAGTTCGCGCTGCGGCTCAAGGCGCCCGCCGGCACGCGCCTCGAAGAGACGGAAAAAATGGCGCTCAAGGCGCTCGACGTGATCGGTCGCGAAGCCGGCAAGGAGAACGTCGCCATCACCATGGGCTACGTCGGCGTGCAGGCCGGCGCGTATCCGGTGAACGTCATTCATCTCTGGATGAGCGGCTCCGAGGAGGCGTTTCTCCAGGTGCAGTTGAAGCCCGGCAAGGTCCGCGTCGCCGATTTGAAAGAGCGGCTGCGCAAGGTATTGCCCGAGGAGCTGCCCAAGGTGAGGATGAGCTTCGAGCCCAGCGACATCGTGAGCCGGGTCATGAGCTTCGGCTCGCCAACGCCCGTGGAGGTGGCGATCAGCGGCCCTGATTTCGCCGCAAATCGCCAGTTCTCGCAGACGTTGAGCGAGTCGCTGGCCAAGGTGCCATCGCTCCGGGATTTGCAATATCAGCAGGAGCTGGATTACCCCGCGATCAAAGTGTCTATCGATCGCGAGCGCGCCGGCGTCATGGGCGTCACCGCCGAGCAGGCCGCGCGGGCGTTGGCGGTAGCAACCAGCTCCAGCCGCTACACCGCCGCCAACTTCTGGGCCGATCCCAAAACCGGCATCGGCTATCAGGTGCAGGTGCAGGTGCCCATCGCCCGGATGGACAACATCGAGGAAGTGCGCAACGTTCCCGTCGCCACGCGCGGCAACCAGCAGATCAACCTGCGCCAGGTCGCCGACATCACCGAGGGCACCGTGATGGGCGAATACGATCGCTACAACATGCAGCGCATGTTCACCCTCGGCGCGAACGTCGCCGGCGAAGACCTCGGCCGGGTGAGCGATCGCGTCGACCAGGCGATTAAAAACGCCGGCGCCCCCCCGCCTAAGGTCAACGTGGCCGTGCGCGGGCAGATCGCGCCAATGCGCGAAATGTTCGGCGGATTAACCAGCGGCCTGGGCGTCGCCGTCCTCGTCATCTTCCTCCTCCTGGCCGCGAACTTTCAATCCATTCGGCTATCGCTGGCCGTGCTCCTCACTGTCCCCGCAGTCATCGCCGGCGTCGCCATCGCTTTGACCCTCACGCACACCACATTGAACATTCAATCCTTCATGGGCGCCATCATGGCCGTCGGCGTCGCCGTGGCGAACGCGATCCTCCTCGTGACCTTCGCCGAACGCAATCGCGTGGACGGAATGCTCGTCAAGCGCGCCGCGGTCGAAGGAGCAGCCGGCCGCCTGCGCCCGATCCTCATGACCAGCTTTGCCATGATCGCCGGCATGGTCCCCATGGCGCTCGGAATGGGCGACGGCGGCGAACAAACCGCCCCGCTCGGCCGAGCCGTCATCGGCGGGCTGGTCGGCGCCACCATCGCCACCCTGGTCGTCCTCCCGGCCGTCTTCGCCATGCTCCAGGGCGACAAGACGCGCCGCACCGCATCCTTGGATCCCGAAGATCCGGAAAGCCGCTTCTATGGCGGCGACGAAGAAGAAATCGTCGAAGGCAACGGAAGAGGCGCCGTCTTGCGAGCCTGACGGACGTCTTCGCGATCCATTTTCAGAGCAGGTATCCCGAAGCATCCGCCGATGCATTCACCCGCTCCGATCCTTCGAAGTCCCCGGGAATGCCATTAGGCAACGAGGTCGGATATGAGATTAGCAAAGCGAACATTAATCGTAATCACACTGGGTATAACTTCCCTCGCCCACGCGCAGACCAAGCCTTCTGCAACGGTCGTCGTCCCCGCCACCGTCGAGGCCTTCGAGCAGACCGACCTCTACGCCAAAGCCGCCGGCTACCTGACCGACGTGAAGGTCGACATCGGCGACCACGTCACCGCCGGGCAGGTCCTCGCGGTGATCGATGTGCCCGAGCTCCAAACCGAACTGCTGGAAGCCAAGGCAATGCTCAACGCCAAAAAACAATTGCTGGCAGCCGCCGAGGCGGGCATCAAGCAGGTGGCGATGTCCCTCGAAGTGGCGAAGCATCAGGTCGCGAAATACAAAGCCGATGCCCAGTTTCAGGAGATCACCCTCAAGCGCCAACAGGAGCTGTTCTCAGGAAAGGCCATCACCGATCAGCAGTTGGACGAGGTGCGCAATAAGTCCATCGCCGCGGCCGCCGACGTCGGAGTCGCCGAAGCAAAGGTGGCCGCCGCAGACGCCGACGTCGTCGGCTCGCGGGCAAACCGCGACGTCGCCGCCGCACAGGTGGACGTGGCAGCCGCACAAATCGAAAAGATCGCCACACTCCTGCGTTATGCAAGCATCACCTCCCCCTACGACGGCGTGGTCACCCGCCGCCTCGTCAACCGCGGCGACCTCGTGCAGGCGGCAACCGCAACCCGCACCGGCCCTCTCTTTACCGTATTGGCGGTCCACAAGGTCCGCATCTTCTGCGAGGTGCCCCAGGAACAGGTCGGCATCGTCGCGAAGGACACGGCGGCGGCAATAAAGATTTCCGGAATCGGCGGCGAGGCGATTGCCGGCCGCGTCACCCGAATGTCCGGCGCGCTCGATCCAACCACTCGTACGCTTCGGGTCGAGATCGATCTGCTCAACCCGGGCGAGAAGATCCTCCCGGGAATGTACGCTCAGGTAACCTTGACCCCGGAAGCAAAGGCAGAGGCGAAGTGATGATGGCGTCCTGCAACGTTTGACTCAGAACCCGCGCAGCCTGTCATGCTGAGGTACTCCGAAGCATCTGGCCAGTGCGTCGGGCTGTGCGAATTCCTCGGAGTACCTCAGAATGACAACGCACTCGGGCCGTCTGCGAGCGTGGATTCTCTTCGGAACTGGCGCCATTGCTTTGGGCTGCGCCCCGCCCATGCGGCCGCGCGCCCCACATCCGTCGGTCGCCCCCACAACACAACCAACCGCCGCGCTGGCGGTCGACGTCTCACAGATCGGCCCCATGTATCGCGAGCTGTTGGCGGTCGATCTGAGCGCCGTGGCACGGGTGGCCACCGCGCGAAATCTCGACATCCAAGCCGCACGGCAACGCGTCGAAGCCTCGCGCGGCCGCTACGAAAGCAGCGTCGAGGCGATCTTCCCAGTCATCGCCCCGTCTCTCGCCTATCAGCACCTCGAGGGCGTCAACCAGGCCGTGAACGGCACGCTCATCCACACCACCTTCAACACCTTTCTCCCCGCCCTCGCCGTGCAGTGGATCCTCAACCCCGGCCGCGTCGCATACGACATCATCGCCTCCAAGCGCCGCATGGAGGCCGCCCAGGACGAGGAACAGGGCGTCCGCCTCGAAACCGCCCGGCAGGCCGCCGTCCAATACTACGAATTGGTCCTCGCCCAGGCGCGCCTTGGCGTCGCCCGCCAAGCCGTCGGGGAGGCCGAGGAGTTCCTGCGCATCTCTTCGGTGCGCCTGCGCAGCGGCAACGGCCTGCCCGCAGATGAACTTCGCGCCCGCGCCGCTCTCGCGTCCCGACAACAGGACCTGGCCTTGGCGCTCAATGCCTTTTATCAAACCTCCGTGCTGCTCACCACAACCCTCCACCTCGACCCCGCCGTCACGCTGGTGCCGCGCGGTGGCGAGGTCGCGCAAACAACTCTGGTGCGCGAGGATCTGCCCATCGATGAATTGCTCAACATGGCCCTGCGCTTTCGCCCCGATCTCGAGGCCGCCCGCGGCCTGATGAAGGCCGCCGACGCCGATCGCAGCGCAATCGTATGGGGCGGCTTCGGCCCCCAGGTGCAGGCGGGCTATAGCGTCGGCGGCATCGGTGGCAATGCCGCCGGCCAAAGCTTCAGCATCCACGAGCAGCAAAAGGGATATGTCAGCACCGGCTTCGCCCTTGGGCTCTCCACATTCGGCCAGGTCAAGGTTGCCTCCGCAAGCCAACGATTGGCCGCGCTCGATGTACAGCGCCAGGTGGACCAGGCCGGATCCGCCGTCGTTGCCGCACAACAAAACAGCGCGACCAACGCAAGGGTGATCCCAATGGCCCGGCAACAGGTCGATGCGGCGCAGGAAGCGCTGCGCCTCGCCGAAGCAAACCTTCGCGCCGGAACCATGCTGGCCGTCGACGTATTACAGGCCGAAGACGCCGTCGATCAGGCGCGGCTCCGCTACGTCGACGCCGTCGTGCACTACAACCAGTCTCAGGTAAACCTCCTGGCCGCCGTGGGATTGCTCGACCGTGACACGCTGTCGGTCGGCGCCGCGCGGCGCGCCGGTGCGACAACCCGGCCGTAAAAATTCGCGCCGAAACATTCTCTGAGTTGCTTGCCATTCGCCCGGACAACTCGCCGAATAATCGGGTAGGAGGGGGCCTCTCGGCCCCCATCCTCCCACACCACCGGACGTACTTGCGTATCCGGCGGTTTTTTCTAACGGCTCAACTGCCCGTATCGCTGAACCAGGTTGACCAGGCCGAGCGTCGCGGTGGCTGCTATGGCCTCGGCTGACTTCTGCCTCGCTTTCCCGCGCCGTTGCCGGCGCGGTAGTCCCGATGTTCCTCCATCGCTTCCTTTAGATTCGGCCTCGCGGCGGACACCCTTGCTTAGACGGACGGTTCCGCTCATTACGGCCCGTAGAGGACTTTCATCTCCAAAACACACCACAGGCCTGGCGCACAAAAACGCCGCGGCGACCGGTTCGGTCGCCGCGGCGGGTGGATGTTCAGCTTAAAATCGCGATTTACACTTCGGCCTTCAACTGCTTCATGTAGTTCAGGTAGTCCGTCGCCGCCGGCTTGTAACCCGGGAAGATGTTGAGCTGGAACGGATCCACGCGGAACATCTTCATCAGGCTCTCCGCGAACACCGCGCGGAAGTCCGTATGCACCGGCTGGAACCGGCCGCCGTCCAGATCTTCAAGGCCCTTCCAGGTTCCGTAGAACTTCCCGCCGTTCATCGCGCCGCCCATCGCCAGCATGTACGAGCCGCGGCCGTGATCGGTGCCCTGCGCGCCGTTCTCGTGAACCGTGCGGCCGAATTCCGTCATGACCAGCACCGTCACCTTGTCCATCCGCGCGCCCAGGTCCTGATGGAACGCCACCAGTGCTTCAGCCAGGTGATGGGTCATCGCGCCCATCCGGCCGCCGGTCGCGCCACCCTCATCCGAGTGGTGATCCCAACCGCCGTAATCCGCCTGCGCGACCTCAAGACCCACATTGGCCTTGATCACGCGGGCGATCGCCGATAGCTGCCCGGCCAGCGGGCCGTTCGGATACGACGCTTCGTTCTGCGTGCTGTCGGCCTGTTGCAGGGCGCGAATGCGCTCGATCGCCGCCGAGCCCGACGCCGTGATGATGTCCCGAGTCTGATCGCTGTTCAGCGGGCGCGGCACCGTCGTGCGGGCGATGCCCGCCTTGAAGTCTTCCAGGCGCGAGCCCTTCTCCATCTGCACCCCTTCACGCGCGGTCATGTTGACCATGTTCTGCGTGTTGTACAGATTCTCGAAGAGATCCATCTCGCTCGTCTTGTTGTTGCCGGCCAGAACCGGGTAGTTGCCGCGCAGCGCACGGGGCACGAGGTTCAGCGCCGACAGGCCACGGAGGGGGGCGTCGGTCGCCTTGCGGGTCGCTTCCAGGTACCGGTTCAACCAGCCGGTGGTGACCAGCGTGTCGCCCGGAACGCCGCGTTCCATGTAATCTTGCGCGCTGAAGTGCGAGCGGGTGCCGTCCGTCGAACCGGCATTGAAGATCGGCACGCATTGCCCTTTTTCAATGAGCGGCGCGAGGGCGGCCATATGGCTGTTGATGCCCCAGTACTTGCTGTTGAGGATCGGAATGCAACCCGCATCCGCGCTCTTGCCCGGCTTCAGCCCAAGCTTGGGGCGGTAGCTGAAGTAGCGATCGTCGCCGAACGGCACGAACGTGTTGAGCATGTCAGCGCCACCACGCAGGAAGATGGTCACCAGCGTCGGTGGCTGCGGCCGATCCGCACGCTTCTTGTCCGCGTCCTTGCCGTCAGCCTTGTCGCCCTTGCCGAAAAAGTCGTATCCGGCGGCGAACTGGTCGGTGGTGAGGAAGCCGGCAGCGCCGGCCATCACGACCAGACCTGAAGACTTGATGAAGTCGCGACGAGAGTTGCTCATAAGGGGCTCCGTGAGAGGGGAATTTGTTCGTTGTTGGTTGGAACTTGATACTCGGCGAATCAGCGCCGTTGAAATACCGCCGTTGAATCAGCGCTGTTGGAAAGAAGGACCTCCCAGGAGAATGCCGATCACACGCTCGGCTTTGCCGTCGATCTTCTTTTCACGGTCGCCGATCTCGCCGGCCAGCAGATCTTCAGAGATCTTATCGACCATCTTGTCGTGGTTCTCGATGCTGCTGTACCGTTCCATAAAGCTCGAAGGAACCTTCGCGCCCGGAACACCATTGCGCAGCAGGCGCTGGGCATAATCCCACCGCGTCGTCAGCACGCCCGCGTCCATCCAACGCTCCGCCTGATCGAAGTACCCCGTCGGGTCCGGGCAGAGGTAAATCGGCTCACCCATTTTCTTCAGGTACTTGTCGGTTTCCCCCGCGTCGTCCATCTTCGCGTTCGTCACCCGCAGCGCCGACACGCAGAACTGGAACGGAGTCTTGAACTTCGAGCGATAATTCTCGCGGCTCATGAACTCGGGGCTGTTGATGATCGCCGCGTACACCTTCGGAAGATCGCCGTCCGATTCCTTGAACACCGCCGCCACTTTCTTGATCAGGGCCGGCTGCGGGTTGTCGTTCACGAGGTAGCGAACGAGCTTCATCGAAATAAACTCGGCCGTATATCGGTGCGTCGCCAGGTACGTGATCGCCTGTTCGCCCGCCTCGTACCCCTGCGGGATCTTGTACCCAAGCCACTTCTTCACGCCCGGCTCGTGCCAGTCGCCGTAGAACTCAAACTTGAATTCCCCGTTGTACCGCCAGCCCGTGAGGATCTTCGAAAGCTCCTTCACGTCATCGTTGCCGTACCCGCGATCGGCGCCCAGGGTATGCAACTCCATCAGCTCGCGCGCATAGTTCTCATTCCAGTTCCCCGCCTTGCTGTACTGATTATCCAGATACTCCAGCATCGCCGGATGATGGGCCGACGCCGAGAGCATGTCCTTGAACTTGCCAAACGCGTATTTGCGGATCACCTGATCTTCGTAATGCGCCGCCGTCCATCGGCGGGTCTTGTTCCGGTCGAACTCCGACGAGTCGACACAGAAATGATTGCGCCAAAAGTCGCACATCATCTCCTTAAACTGCCGCTTGCTGTCCACGGCTCGAAGAAGAACCACCTTGGGAAGCTCGTCCTTCAGGTTCTTCCGAGCCTGATCCCCCTTGCCTTCCTCGGGCGCGAACTTGCGAACGTCAAGGATATTGGCCTGATCCGCCCACTTGTAACGATCATGAATCAGCTTCTCGAGCTCGCTATCGTCGATCTTGTCAGGGTTTAGCTGCTTCTTAACCCATCCCTCCCACCCCTCCTCGGCCGCCACGCGATCCACCTCACCCGGTCGCGGACCATAACCCAGACGATTCATCACGTGAACCACCTTCTCCTTGGCGCTAAGCTCCGGACCAGCCAATGTTTGCGGCTTGGGTGGATCGATCGCCAGCATCCTCGGCGCGACGGTGGCGACGGCGGCGATGCCTGCAACGCCCGCCAAAACGGAACGGAAGATACATGCCCGAGATGCCATGGCATCAACTCCCAAAGAGTCAGGTGCGATTCAAGGTAGGAATCAACGGCTGAACAAACGTTTATACTGGCTCACCCACGCGAACACAAAAGCAAAATCGCGCCGCAAACCCAATTTTGGCGTAAATTTGCCCAAGTTGCCGGGCGACGGAGACGCGCCGCAAGCGAGGAATCAGTCTCCACTGAGATGACGCGGCTCCGGCACTGCTCTTAGTAGTTTTCTCGTTTTTGGCGGTTTCTGAAGAGGGCGTCACACACTGGAAAGAAGCGTTCCGCACTCCGGGCATGTGCCGCTCACATTCGCCGTAAGGTTATAACCGCACGCCTCGCAGTGCCCCGGCGGCGGCTGGCGACTCGCGCGCTCCGCCGACGCGATCGCCGCACACGCCGTCGCCGACACCAGAAACCAATAAGGCACCGTCAGATCCTGTATCGCAATCGATTCAATGTGCCCGTTGGTGAACGAGAACCCGCCAAGCTGCCACTTCGGCAAAACCGATGGCGCGGCAGGGCGATCGGCAGCAGGATCGGCGTGGTAACCCCGCCCGCGCGAAAACGCCAGCCGGCTCGCCCTCGGCCCAGCTGTCGCAAGCCGCTCAAGGCACAGCCGTCCGTGGTCGCTCGCCAGCGAAATCTTCTGCCCCGGCTGGTCCAGGTCCCACGATTCGCACACGTGGTAGCTGCGCCCCCACAAAATCGCGAACGACATCGACAGCGCAAGATACAGCGCCGTCGTCGGGGCCGGGGGGGCCGGGAGCCATCGGACGGAAGGGCTCATAAACGTACTCTACCACGCGCGCCAAGGTCGATCCTCACCCCAGCTTAGACGTGGCAAGCAGCCAAAACTTTCAAAGCTTTTTTCATGGCCGTGAAAACCGATCCGACTTCACGACCGCGTCAAGCGACTTCGTAAACGACTCAACCGTCTGCGGACGGTACTTCGCATCCCCAATCCGCTGACCCATGAAGTTCAGAATCACGACCGTCGGGTATCCGCGGATCGCGTACGTGTCCGCCAGCATCCGGTTCTGTTCCTTCAAGTCCTCGGATTGCGCCTTGATCTTTTCCTCGTCCGTCGGAAAGTCGATGCGCAGCAGCACCAGGTTCTTCTTCACGTAATCCTTAAACACCGGCGTGTCGAAAATCTCCGTGAAGAATTTCTGCGTGTATTCCTTCTGATCCGTGAAGCAGATGAACAACGGGCGCTTTAGCCGGCTCGAAATGAACTTCGCCTCCTTCAAATCTTCCAGCCACGCCCCGTTGTAGTCGGGATTCGGCACCGACTTATCCAGCTTTTCCAGGATTGGGTCGATGTCCTGCTGGATGGACATAAACGAAAAGATCCGGTCGCGAATCTCACTCCCCGTTTTGTACCAGTCGTAAACGATCAATTGCAGCGGCGTCGTCGGGCTCAGTTTGTTGTCGATCATGAACTTCCGCAGCTCCACTGCCTCGGGCGCTTTGTCCGTCTCCGCCGGCGCGTCAAACATATAAAAAACAAAGTTCTGGTTCACGAAGCGCACGAACGGCTGAACCTTCAGCAGGTCTGTCTGCTGCTTCTGCGCCACCACCGTGTTCTTCTCCCCCTTGATCAGCAGAAGCACCGGCATGAAGTGCTTCTTCGAATATGCGATCGCGTCCTTCAGCGATTTCTGCTCCGCCACCGATTCCTTCGGCGGCCGATTTTCCAGCACGTCCTCACAATAGGCGACGAACGCCTTCGGGTTCCCCCGCTCTTCTTCCTCCCGGAGCGACGCCGTGTCATAACCGCACCGCGAGATCAGCATCCCATCGCAATCCAGAAAAAGAATCGTCGGGATCTTCGCCAGATTGTATTTGATCTTGAACTTGTCCCCCTGTTCCTTGGCGTTGGGCCCCCCGTTCTTGAACTTCAGGTAATCGCACTTGAACAGAACGACGTTCTTTTCCGCCCATTGCCGAAACGGCTCGCTGGTCATCACTTCCTTGTCCAGCTTCTGAGTCCACTCGTCCCAGTCACTCCCGCAGCAGTACGCCAACACCAGCTTGTCCGCTTTGCGAGCCTCGCCAGACGCTTGCGGCCACGCGGTGTACCA